>NZ_JAUBRI010000186.1:0-1256 GCF_036701795.1 Microcoleus sp. N9_A1 | reverse complement strand
CTAATTTACAACTCTAAATGCCTACTTTTCTTTGAATTCAGTTTTATTCTCTCGATCCTTTCCTTCAGGGGACTACCCATTTTACATCCAAAATGCTGAAAGGAAGACAAGGGAATCGATAGAAAAAAATTTGATGGGATTAGCAGCACAAGCTCGCGTGACTGGGATTCACATTATTTACTGTAGCCAGCGACCGACACCAGAAGTCATTCCGAGCCAGATATCAGATAATATGGATGAAAGACTTATTTTCCGAGTCCAACCCGCTGCTAGTCAGAGGTTACTTGACGATGATCGAGCTGCAAGTTTACCTGTAGAACCCAGAGGAAGAGCAGTTTACCGAGGGTCAGAACCAGAATTGACAATTGTTGCTACTCCTTTCGTTCCTGATGAAATATGGGAAAATTAGTTGCGTTAGTTTAGAATAATATTAATAGTTTTTGGAGTGAGAGCATGGCATTACTAGATCAAATAGAAGACTTTCAGGCAACGATGGATAAAGTCATGGAATTGGTGGAAGACACCAAAGCATTAGCTGGAAAAATCCCTGATACATCTATCTCTGAATCGCCTGCTTTAATGAAAACGCTTTTTGATATGTGTGCTGATGGTATCAAAACTCTCAATGATGCTATTGGAGAAGCTGAGGACATCCAGAAAACGTTAGGGAGATAATGGGAATCAACCAAGAGAGCGATGTGCTTCAGTCAATGCTCCGTCAAGTTATTGATGGCTTGGCTGAGGTGCAAACTCGTGCTAAATATTTACCCGATCGCGATATATATGAGCTAAAGCGAGAGATTTCTGACATTCTGGAAATCTGCCATGAAGAAATGAGCCACCTAAAAACCAGTCAGAATCAGATAGAGTTGATTCAGGCGATGATTGGGAATCAGAGTGGTGGATATGCTGAAGCCCGATCGCCCTTATTGCCAACAGCAACATTAGCCACTAATCTTAGTAGTGGATTATCGCTAAATTCTGTTGTGACACAATCATTTTCAAATAATGTTCCCAGCCTTCGCTTTTTCAATCAATCCCCAGCGACTCTTGATGATGAACTTCGATCGGCAGATGAGTTAGGCATCAAACCCATTAAAGTGGGAGAATCAGGATTTGACGATATAATTAATGAAGGGACTGTCAAATGGGCAGTAACAAAAAACCTAGAACTCCTTGTAATACCAATTTTCAAAAATCATGCAACAGTAGCTAGGGCTGACAAAATGTAATCCCATCCAGTTATAGATGCTATT
>NZ_JAUBRI010000009.1:91888-155472 GCF_036701795.1 Microcoleus sp. N9_A1 | reverse complement strand
CTAAAATCTAAAATCTAAAATCTAAAATCTAAAATCTAAAATCTAAAATCTAAAATCTAAAATCTAAAATCTAAAATCTAAAATCTAAAATCTAAAATCTAAAATCTAATGACTTTCAATCCCAATAACTGTCGCAACGAAAGCGAAGTAGAAAGCAAACTCATTGTCAGCTATCTGCTACCAAAACTAGGCTATACGCCCGACACTTGGCACCAAGAAATAGCATTTGGGAATATTCGTCTAGACTTCCTCTCATTTGCCATCCAAGTTATCCCGATAGTTGTCGATGCAGACTCGCCGATGAGTGTAGTCATGGAGGCTAAACATCCGAAGGAAAATTTAGACCGCCACCGGCGAAAACTCAATCGTTATTTAACAAGTTTGAGCATCCGCTATGGAGTCCTAACTAACGGTAAAGAGATTAGAATTTATGAACGAGTAGCCGATGATATTCAGCTAGTCTTTAAGTGTGCTGGACAAGACGTAGAAACTCGAATTGAGGAAATTATCGCTTTAATTGGCAGAGATAGTTTAAAATTTATAAAAAATCCCGATAATCTCAAACAGGAAGATAGTAAAATTAATTTAGTTAGTCCTGAGTTAATTAGCGAAGTCCCAGTACAGCCCCACAATCCCGACACCGCAGAACCTGAGCCAAGTCAAATCTCAGAACCGGAACAAATACCTGAAAATTATCCATTTAAGCCTCAAGTTAAATCCGATGTAACCGTTCCCCCAAAAAGCCAAAATAGTATGAAAATTATTGCAGTTTACCACAATAAAGGCGGCGTTGGCAAAACTACAACAGTAGTCAATTTAGCTGCTGCGCTGAGCAAGAAAGGTAAGAGAGTCTTGGTGATAGACTTAGACAGTCAGGCTAATACAACCTTTGCGACAGGTTTAGTTAAATTTGAGGATGAAGAACAAGATGATTTGAAAGATAATAATATTCTTCAAGTTTTGCAATCAGAAGACTTTTTCTCGATCGAAGAAGTAGCTCGCAAGTCTAATTTTTGCCACCCCGAAATAGATGTGGTTCCTTCCCACATAGATTTAATGCAATATGAGACGGAACTCAATCAACTAGATTACAGCCGAATGATTTTAATTCAGAAACTAGCAGAAGTACAGGATAAATATGATATTGTACTGATTGATACGCCACCATCGTTGAATTTTTATGCTAGAGTTGCCCTAATTGCAGCGGATTATTTAATTATTCCTTCTGACTTAAAACCTTTTGCCAATCAAGGACTGATTAATGTCAAGGATTTTATTAAAAAAGTTAATGGATTCAAAAAACAAATTGGCAAGAAACCTCTAGAAGTTTTAGGTGTACTCCCTTGCAAAATCTCCACAAATGCTAAATTTGTACAGTACAGTTTACCCAAGCGGAGGGAGGCAATTCCCAAACGCTACGGCTTTGAAATCATGGACAGCGTAATTTATGAGAGGGACGATTTAGCAAAGTGTGCAGAACAATTTCAAATAGTCGGAAATATGGAAATTGCCGATCCGATTTCAGTTCTGGACTTTAAGCCTGATTCCATCGCCTCCCAAGAATTTGAAATGCTAGCAATAGAAGTTTTGGAAAAAATAGGTAAAAACTAATGAAAAAATTATCTCCGTCACTGGTTGCAGTGAAAAAAATTACATCCGCAGTTCCCCGTTCCAATTTTGCAGAGCCTGATTTAGAGAAATTAGCCAGACTAATTTTAGAGTCAGGAGGATTGATTAATCCGATAATTGTCCGCCGAAACGGTATGGATGCTTACGAAATAGTAGACGGAGACTTTGAATATTATGCGGCGGCGAGAGCAAAGGAAATAGATGCTTTCAAAGGGGAGACAATCGGAGCATTCATCCTGGAAGAAGAAAATGAAGAACTTCTCCTAGATCAACTTGAAATTCTCAGAAAAACCGCAATCAGTGAGAATCAAAGTGTAACTGTGGTTCCGCAACCGTCCTCCAGCTTTGAACAGCGGCTGACCAATATTGAAACTCGATTGGAAAACAGAATTAATGAATTAAAAGCCGAGTATACGCAGGAAAAACAGGCGCTGATAGAGAGGGTTAAAGATGTTGAAAGCCGGATTCCCAAACCTGTTCCGCTGTTGGAAGCACTCAACACTCAAGATAAATTCAAATTGGCTACAAATTTGAAAAATGCTGGCATAAAAGCTCAAACCATAGAACAAATCATCAAAGAGCGAGATTTGCAGCAGTTTGCATCTTTTGAAAATGTGTTGGAACGCATGAAAGGTAAAGGGTTAGGCGAGAAAACAATGATTAAGCTTATTGACAAGTGGCAAAAATATTTATAAGCTTTCAGCCATCTCAATTGCATTTTTGGGGCGCTCAAAGGCCGCCCGACAAAATTTGAAAAACCCCATATGACTCGGCGGTTGAAACCGATTCTACAGAAACTTTCATCCCTCTCGCTGGAGACTAAAGAATAAGGGCGATATTAAAGCTGGCTTTGGTATACGTCGCAATTGCGATCGCAACTCGCAACGCCAGCCCGATCGCCCTGACGCCAAAAAAAGTAAAGATGAGTAAAGCAGTGTATCATTGGTGTCCCGCAGCCAGTTAAACTCATCACAGCCGCTTTTTTGAGGAATTGCAGTAACTTTTGCCGATCGCCCGGGCTGTCACCGCACAGCCAGCCGCACAGGTATAGCAGCAAGGCGATATCTCCTCCAGATAACCGAGTTCGATCGCAGACTTGGAAGACTGAGGCCAATAAACCCTTAAACTTACCAGAGTCTGGGTAAGGTGTTTGTATCGCACCCTACAATTACAGTTCTTGGGTTAGTCCTGCAGCACTTAAAACGCAGGCTGTAAAGTGCAAATATACATAAATACCCAAACACCAGATTTTCATGACAAAAGAGGACTTGTAACAAGATGGAGCGATCGTCCGATCAAAAACGAATAGTTGAATATTTGCGGATTAAGCCAATTAGTCACAGTCAAATTTACACTTCCCAAATTGCAGTACCAGAGCCTCAGATGGGGGAGATTCCCCGCGATCGCCGGGAAGCTCTCAGGAGAAGTCTGATTGAGCAAGGCAGCAACTTGATTCCTTTAATTGTACGTCCTACAGAAGCTTATAGCAACGAAGAAGAATATGAAGTAATCTGCGGCTCCGATTGGTGTATTGTTGCTAAAGAACTCGGCATCGAGCAAATGTGGGCTTGGGTTTTTGAAATGGCCGACGAGGAAGTAGCTGCTACTCAAGCAGAAATGGAACTTTTAGCTCCGCAAGCGACTCAAAAAACTGCACAAATTGAAACTCTACTGCAACAATTCGAGCTATCATTTCAAGAAAAGGTAGAGAGTCTAACAAAACAAATAGAACAATCTGTTAAAAAAAATGAAGAGTTGCTTAAAAAGCAAGTAAAAGCTTTAAGTGAGCAAAACTTTGAGCGTAACCAAATAGAACAGATTAAGCATTTGCTAGAACAAGTGGAAAAAGCATTTCATGAAAAGGTAGATAAAATGGCTAAAAAAATTGAACAATCGAGCATCAACCGTCCGCCAACATCTGGTATTATTTCTGAGGTAAATCTTGAAGGTTCTTTGAGACAGTTGGATGAACTGGAAAAACTGCTGTCAACAAAATTAGAGCGCACAGTCCAAACCATTAATCAGTTTGTCTCCGACGCCATTGAAGACGTAGAAAATGACCTGAAAAATCAAATCGAAACGCTCCGCCGCCAATTGGGAGCCGCAGCGACGCACTCAGAAATACAGCCAGAGGCACCGCCGAAGAAGCAGTCAAAAACGCAGCCGAAGAAGCAGTCGAAAGCACAGCAGAAACCTCAGCTACCGCAGTTGCAGTTGGAGTTGCCGTTTCCGTCCCAGTCCCCAGAGGAAGACTACGACAGTCTTTCGCTGAGACGGTTGAAGGCGATCGGCAAAGACAGGAAAGTGCGGGGCTACGCGCGCATGAAACGACCAGAAATTCTGGCGGCTCTCAGGGAAGCTGACGGCAAATAAAGCGGCAATTGCTAATAGTTAAAGACTAATTAGATCAATTCCGGTAGCATCGGAATAGTTAAATCCAGTCAACAGCGATGCCATGAGCGAAGCCGAAGGGTCAACAATTCCCGATGGTGCAACCCGAATTGATCTAATTCATCTGCGTTAATCTGTGTTAATCTGCCTGTATCTGCGGTTAAAAAAGAGAGTTTATCAGGCCGCAGATGACAAGGGATTGACACTGATTCACGCGCTTGTCGAGAATAGAGATATGAATAATTTCGATGCTAGATTTGATATTGTTCGGTGTTCGATCGCATTTTTTGCCAAAAAGCGCGATCGGGCTTTCAGAACAGTCCTCGGCAGAGATATGAAAAGCTTGCTAAAATAGACACACAACCTCTTACTCCTCACCCAGCAGCCATGTCCGCAACCGCAGAATTAGCTACTACCCAAGAAATACCAGAACAAGAGATACCAGAAAATGTTATCTTTCCTTCAGGCGATTTATACAGTGACGAACCTCCCGTGGAAACAGAACTGCATCTCCGACAAATAATCCTACTCCTCAACTGTCTAGAATGGCTGTGGCGAGATAGAAATGATTTCTATGCTGCTGGAAACCTCACCATTTATTACAGTCCCAAGCAACTCAAATCGAAAGACTTCCGAGGCCCAGACTTTTTTGTGGTACTCGGAACAGAACGAAAAACTCGGAAAAGCTGGGTAGTTTGGGAAGAAGACGGAAAGTACCCCAATATCATCGTTGAAATCCTGTCGCCCAAAACAGCGGATATAGACAAAAACTTTAAGAAACAACTCTATCAAGATACTTTTCGCACTCACGACTACTTTTGGTTTGACCCAGAAACTTTAGAATTAGCTGGGTTTCATTTAGTTGACGGGGAATATGAAGCAATCGCACCGAACGAATTCGGGCATCTACGGAGTCAGCAGCTCGATTTGAGTCTCGGAATTTGTGGCGGAAAATTGCGTTTTTTTACAGCAGAAGGAGAGCTTGTCCCTACTCCTCAAGAGGTTGCAGAAAGGGAGACTCAACGAGCCGGACAAGAAGCTCAACGAGCCGGACAAGAAGCTCAACGAGCCGATCGCCTGGCCGCGAAACTACGAGAATTAAACATCGATCCCGATACAATTTAGCGATCGTCCTTTCATTCAATTTTCCTGTATTGTAAGCTGGTTTAGGCGATCGCATATCCCGTATGTTGCCGAACATGATACGGATGAAACCCTAAAACAATCTTGTCTTTAGGCACTCCTAATTCTACAAGTTCTGCGGTAATTCCCGTTTCTATACCATCTTGTTGAATCCAGATTTTACCGTCGATAATTTCCACATGAACTATACAATCGTGAATTCTTTGAAGCCCTTGCCAGCCTTCGTGCATCAGTAAAAAATTGTTTTGTTCGCTGTCAACAATAACGCTGCTTTTAATTTCTCCGTGTCCGTATGAAATCTGGGCATAACTATCTAAAACATTGCGAACAATTTGGCGATATTCATCTAGTCTATCCATCTGACAATTGTCTCCTTTAATGAATCAAAAACTATTAGTTTAAATCTCTTGTTCTCTAACAAAATCTGCCCGATAGGTTCAGAAAAAATTTGTGCATAAACTTCTGCACGGATTGCCAGATATATTATCCGTTCAGGTTCCGATCGCTGTAGAATATCTTCGTAAACAATATACTGTCCAACAGCTTGTTCTAAGTCATGAACTGGTGAATCACTCACAAAATTTTTGACTTCTACAGCAATTTTACGACCTTGCTTTTCGGCAGCAAATAATTTTTCTGCACCTAAATCAACACTGAGAGTACGTTTACCAATTTTTAAGGGTAGCGGATCGTTTGTTATCGTCCACCCGTTTTTTTCCAGGGCTGTTCTGACATTATTGTGGTAGATGTCTTTTGCTGGCATATTTTAAGCTGAACCATCAACTGTTACCCTAATTATATAATAACACAAGACTTTTGAAAACTCATAGCTCATCAATTCAAACTACTTATTGCCGCGTGTATCGGTGCTTCACCCCAATCGGAAAATACTCCGCATCGCCCGTCTCCGTTAATGTCACCACAGGTAACTGATATTCTGGCGGCACGTAATTAGCAAATTCGCTGTTTAGCCGCCGCAATTGCGCCAGAATTGAATATGCGATCGCCTGCTTCATCTCCTCGTCGCCCTCCACCCCCGCTGCTAATTCCACAACCACCGATAAAAACCGATTTTGATCCGCATCTTCCTTGACTTGCAATACAAATTTTCCCGTCACCCATTCCCGAATCGTGGGAACTTCTAAACCTACGGTGACATTTTCCGGGTAAATGTTAGCACCGAAGTAGGAAACGGTAAAGTGCGTTAGCGAAGCCCTCGAAGAGGATCGCCCGAATACATACACAAAGGGCAAGCAGCGAATGCCTCTGGGGAAATCAGAAACTTTCATACCTGCTGCTTGCTGCAAACTTGCCACGGGGTTAAATCCCCATTCTGCCAAAAAATTGAGCATTGCTTCGTAAGAAATTAAACCGCCGTTATCAGAGATGTGATAGCGTATTAGCGGGATGCCGTTATCGCCAGAAAATAACAGCGTGCCGTCATTATTCACTTCAAAAAAGCGGCTTTTCGGATCGTACTGCACCAGCGTTGGCAACCGCGATTCCCCGAATAAATTGCGTGCTGCTTCTGGATTGTTTGCTAAAAAGCGACGGATGCAAATGCTCAGCGGTGTCTCGTTGCCCAAAACGCCCGCGTCTGCCGTACCGTAAAGGCTCGCAGAGTTGTAATATAGATTGTCAGAATTAGTGCGATCGCTCACCAAACTCCGCCATTCTTCGCTAAACACTTCCCCCGCAAACACCATCTTAATTCGATATTTTTGCCATTCCACACCCCCAGCAATTCCGCTATCAATCACATCCTTGATAAACGGCGGATATCCCAACAATACTACTTGTTCAAAATGCTCCCCAAGTTCCAGCACAACTCGAAATATTTCAGTCTTATTATTCCCAGGTGTCACAACTGTAACGGGATAACCCTTACTCGCTAGATAGCGGCAGCAATTTGCCGTGTACATTCCGCCTACCCAAGTTCCCAACGCAAAGCAAATCACAGCTAAAGTTGAGCGAGTGTCGGCGTAAAAACTGTCGTGAAATATTTGTTCAAAACGAGCCGCAATTTGCAACTCGTCGCTGATAAAACGCGGCCAAAATGTCGGGTTTCCTGTCGAACCCGATGAAACAGCAATGAAATCGCAAGTTTCTAATTTGCCCTGGTGACACAACTGAGGTAGCGGGTGACAGCGTAAATAATTCTCTTTGGTAATTAGCGGCAATTTTTGGAAGTCTTCAAAGGTTTGAATTGAGGCAGGATTGATGTTATGTTCAGTTAGAAAACTCTGGTAAGCTGGTACTGTGGCAGCGACTTTTTGGAAAAGGGCGATCGCCCCCGCTTCGGCAACTCGATTCTGCTGGTGTTGCAATCGTTCCTCAAGCGGCGTGCTCAAAAACTCTTCAAACGCCCCAATTGCTCGCTGACGCTGTTCTGGCTGCATGATTTGCTCCTTAAAATGGGTATTGGGCACCTCGATCGAGATTCACTTAGTAGCGCTAACGCCCGATCGCACATTGGGCTGGACACTCAAAATTTGAACACATTTTGAGGTCGATCGAAAATATGGCGCAGTAGATAAACTTCCATAGCACGAAAACGCTGTTTTCACAATAACCACAGGGGATAGCCAAGCTGCCGATCGAGTAATAAACACCGACACACTATGTCAAGATTAATTCAGCGATCGCCCAAAACTCCCAGTCTCAGTCAAGCGTGAAAATCCGACGCAGCAAGTTCCCATGAACAATCCCATCTACCCCGGCATAACTCTCAACAACCACTACCGCATCGTCCGCGAATTGGGACACGGAGGCTTCGGGCGCACCTACCTCGCTGAAGATGCCCACCGATTTAACGAACCCTGCGTTTTAAAAGAATTTGCGCCCCAAGTACACGGAAGTTACGCTTTACAAAAATCCGAGGAACTGTTCGAGCGGGAAGCGGGAGTGCTCTACAAGCTGCAACACAATCAAATCCCGCGCTTTCGCGAACTCTTCCGCGTCAGTATCAGCGATCGAGGCTACCTATTTCTCGTCCAAGACTACGTGCCCGGCCAAACCTACCGCTTTCTGCTCGACGCCCGCAAGCGTCAAGGTTTGCGGTTCATAGAAGCAGAAATCAATCAACTGCTAATCCAGATTTTGCCCGTGCTTGAATACATTCACTCTTTGGGAGTGATTCACCGCGACATCTCCCCGGACAACCTGATTCTGCGGAGTTCTGACGGGATGCCCGTGCTGATCGACTTCGGCGGAGTAAAACAAGTCGCCGCCACCGTAGAGTCTCTTTTCGCTGAGGCTAACGGCACTCTCGCCCCCGCGACTCGCATCGGCAAGCTCGGCTATGCTCCCGTCGAACAGATGCAGATGGGAATCGTCTCTCCCCACAGCGATTTGTACGCTCTGGCGGCCACGGTTTTGGTGTTGCTGACGGGGAAGGAACCGCATCAATTGCTCGACAGCCATACCCTGAATTGGAACTGGCGGGGGGAATGTTCTCTGTCTCCAAATTTGTCCCTGGTGCTGGATAAAATGCTTGCTCAGCAGCCGAGCCAGCGTTACTCCTCGGCTCGCGAGGTAATGCTCGCTCTCTCGGGGAATCCGCCTTTACAGCCACCTTTGCCACCAGCCCCGGATTTTGGGCCCACGCAGCCACCGGATCTCTCGCCTATACCCGTGCCCGCCCCCACGCCAAAACTGCCGGGAACTCCGGTGCGAATTGCTGCTATTGGCAATCAGCAAAAAATGCCTGCTTGGAAAATGTTTTTGTTTGTGGTGGCTGTGCTATCAACTATGGGGGGAGTTGGCTGGTTTGCGGGCAATTCTTTGTTAAATTTGCAATCAAAAGTGCAGAAAGTTTCTCAGCCTTCAAGCCCGAGGCAGCAGCAAGAAGATGCTTTGCAAGATCGCTTTGTAAAGCTCAAAATTGACGATCGATTCTATAGCGGTTACGTCAACCTTGTGGACGAGACTTTCTATGCCAAATACCCGGAATTGGGCGGACGGCTGTTAAAAGAAGGCGATGACGATCGCCAATGGCGCGAAAGGTGGCAGAAAATCGGCGACGAGTTGCTCGATAAGCTGGAAAATCTCAGCAGCGACGCTAGAGCGCGGTTGGGCACTTACGACACCACTGATATCGATCGCTGGAAAACAGAGGTTAACAAGCTGAATTTGAGCAGTCGAGCTCTCTACGATTTGGCTGATGCTAAGTTTTTTTATTGGTTTCCCCAACAGCCGCGCGATCGCAATATCATTGGTTTGCCGATCGGACAAATTTGGCAAGCAATTACCGCCGACGAACTCGAAGCCTTACAAGCGGGATCAACTGTCGAAAGCGTTGAATTTGACCGCCTATCGAAGAGCAAACGCCTCACAGGCAATCTCAAACCCGGAGAAGGGAAAGCTTATATTGCCAGGTTCGCTCAAAATCAAACTTTGCGAGTGAATTTGCAAGCACCGCGCAAATCTACGCTACTGTCAATTTATACTCCGGGGCGGACAAAGGGCGCGCGAGCTTTGCTAGAAGATGCAGAGGGGCTGAGTTGGTCTGGATTGCTGGATGATACTGGTTATTATGAATTTGTGGTAGTTTCTCAAGCATCTGAGCCGATCGCTTACGAGTTGAACCTAACGGCGGAATAACTGCTATTGACGCTCTCGATCCACCCAGGCAATAATAAGGTAATACCAATCAGGTAAGTTATCCGGTTCAAACAAAGAATATGCTGAGATTCGCGATCGTAGCTTTAGTGACTTTGGGATTAGTATTAGTGACTGCACTAGGTTTACATCCTGCCAATGCGACAGTCAGCACTCCCGAATTTTATGCTTGGAACTTTGCCTCTGTAGGCAGTAGCGAGCTGGTTTGTAAAAAGACCCTGGTAGTTCCGCAAGACCTAATCATTCCGTCATCTATGCAGGCTGTCAGTATCACTTCTGCAATTGTAGATGAAAAATTTTGCGCGAATTCCAGTAAGCCTGTGAATTAAGGCCGTGGATAATTATGATTTCCGGTTATAGAACCATAATTAAGTTCTCCATTAGTCGATTTTAGATTTTAGATTCACTTCACAGATAAATCTGGCAGATTGAACCTTAATCTCAAATTTTTATCTCTCCACGACTGTTCTCTGAAAGCAAGTATCCTTTTTTGGATGAATCAGGACGCTGCGTCCTGATTCATCCATTGAGAGAAAACTCTACTTGTCAGTACAAACACTGACTAATTATGAACAATTAATCAGACATCATATAAGTTATTGCCTGAGTAATTTCCGCCATCCGCGCAGTGAAACTGTTAGCTGAAATTTTTTTTATGAGAAATATCGGTTATTTTGTAATAAAAATTTATCAAACGAGTCGGGCGCAGCAGTTTTCGGCTCTTGAAAGAGATCGAAATCTTCCCAATTTGGGCCGATCTTTGATTGTGACTTAAGAACGGAGGGGAAATATTCAGCCATTTGGCTAATCATTTATGGGCTAATTAGCTGAATTATTAATTTGCTAGTTTGAGTATGCTAGAGTTAGTCAGGTTCAGATATATAGTGCCATCTATTATCTAAGTATCATGCTCAAAATTTTGGTGATTGAAGACGACGAATTAATCCGGGAAACTCTTCTGCATCTCCTGGAATCTCACAGCTACCGGGTCATTGCCGCTGAAAACGGTCGAGCTGGGGTGCAGATGGCACTTTCGGAGATACCGGATTTAATTTTGTGCGACGTGCAGATGCCGGAACTCGACGGTTATGACGTATTGCGGACTCTGCGGCAAAACTCGCTAGCTGCAACAATTCCATTTATTTTCCTCACGGCTCAAAGTGACAAAACCGATTTTCGTCGGGGGATGGAATTGGGGGCAGACGATTACTTGACAAAGCCGTTTACCAAAGCTGAATTGCTGGGAGCCATTGCTTCTCGCGTCTTGAAACGGCAAACTATTACTCAACCGCTGACAGTCGCGCTTCACCAAGCAGAAGCCAGACTCAAAGATTTAGTTAACGACTCCACCAAGGTTACAACCCTCTCTCCTGAAAAGTTTGCTCTCGAAGCTTTGTTGCGCCACGCTTTGGCACAAGGTGAGTTTCAGGTATATTATCAGCCACAAGTGAATATTGCTACCGGCCAAGTTATCGGCGCCGAAGCTTTAGTGCGCTGGCAAAATCCCGATCGAGGTATAATTTCTCCCGCCGATTTTATTCCCTTAGCAGAAGAAACAGGTTTAATTATTCAGATTGGCGAGTGGGTACTGCTTTCAGCTTGCGCTCAAGCCGCTAGTTGGCTGGCTGCAGGGTTTTCGCCCTTTACAATATCAGTAAACTTGTCGGCCCGGCAGTTGTCCGACCCGGAACTCAAGGCGCGAATCGTCCAAATATTGGAAACTACAGGCTTGGAGCCGGCTAATTTAGAATTAGAAATGACCGAAAGCGCTTTGGTGGAAAATGCGACAGTAGCAGGCGCTACTTTAAACCAACTAAAAGCTCTAGGAATTCGGATTGCTATTGACGACTTCGGCACCGGTTACGCTACTTTAGGATATCTTAAGCAATTTGCCTTTGACAGTTTAAAGATCGATCGAATTTTCGTCCGTAATGCCAACGAAGATACTCAAAATGCTGCTATTACTACAGCAGTAATTTTACTTGGTCACAGTTTGAATATGACAGTAATTGCTGAGGGAGTGGAAACAGAAGCAGAACTAGATTTTTTGAAACAACATCAGTGCGATATCATGCAGGGGTATCTGTTCAGTCGCCCCGAACCAGCAGCGATAATTGAAAGTATGTTGGTTGCCGACCCGAGTTTGTTCGCGCCGCCCCCAGTAGTAGCACCTGATCGCGTTATCCCATTTGTACCTGTGTCCGAACCAGAAAAATCTAAAAACCTTTCAATGTCGGGTCTAGGATAGGAATAGTGTAAGTGTCACCAAGATTTCTGTTTTATAGGATTAAATTCTTTCTTTTACCTTCTATTTTCTGCATAAAAGTTGACGCTTCCTCATAAAAAGTTGTAGCTTTTGATGATAGGCGAATCAAAGAAGGATATTGTTCCCCATATTGCTCTACTGCTTCCCCTTTTATGCGCTAGGCGCCCCTAATTGGAATATTTGAGAAAGTGTGGCGTCTTGAAATTGCGAGCCTTTATCAAGTTGCAGGAGGTACACTCATTTAAGTTCCTACTTTGGGACTGGCAGTTTCAAGAACTGTCCAACTGGAATTGGTGCAAGCCTGTCATGGAAAGAATATTAGTGGTTGACGACGAAGCAGACTGTCAAACAGTCTTAGCAATGTACCTGGAAAGTCAAGGATATCGGGTGGAATGCGCTAATTCAGGGGTTGAGGCGCTCTCGATTTTTGAAAATGCCCCCCCAGATTTGGTAATTTCAGATGTCATGATGCCGGAAATGGACGGCTTTGAGTTTTGTCGCCGTTTGCGAACTACCCGTTTGGGACAGTTAGTCCCCTTTATTTTTTTGTCGGGTCAAGGCGAGTTGGAGTCAAAAGTTGAAGGTCATTCCATCGGCGCTGACGATTATCTGGTAAAACCTTTTCAGTCTGAAGAAATCTTAGCTAAGGTAAAGGCGCAGTTAGAGCGCTCTCACCGGATTCACGCCGAGATTGTCCGACTGCTTCAAACTTCTAGCGGTAGGGCGGTGGAACCACAATTGGTGGCAGTATTGCCAGCACCTGCACCTTTGCCTTTAACACCAGCCGAGGAAAGAGTTTTTTGGGAAGTGATCCAGGGTTATACTAACAAACAAATTAGCGATCGGCTGTTTATTAGCCCCCGGACTGTGCAAGCTCATTTAGGCAGCATTTTCAGTAAATTACAGTTAGAAAATCGTGCCCAGCTTGTGAAATTTGCCCTAGAAAGAGGATACAAACCACCTCAAACTTAGCTCGGAACTCAACCTAGGGCGCGCCAGCCCGTCAGTCGATTTTAGATTTTAGATTTTAGATTTTAGATTGACTCCGCAGATGAATCTAGGAGCTTGAATTAGGGTCTAACATTTGGGTTCACCACTCAGGAGCTTACGTGGCACGATATCGGTTTTTGGGGCGGGGTCAAAAACTCCCGTAGCTGCCAAAATAATCGCGGCTGACGCACTCTAAGCTGGTGTGCATCAATTTTAATAATCCTGTTTCTTGAAAAAATGAGTGGGGTGGGCTTCTAGCCCGCCCCAAAGATTCAATCTAAATTCAAAACACAATAAGGAAAAGTAGTTATCACGCAAACCCCCGGCCCCAAATTCGTACCCCGCAAGTTGGCACGTTCCAAATCAGCCTGCCGCACGTTATTCGCCGCATCAATATTTGTCCCGGTCAATTGAGCCCGAGGAAGCCTAGTATTTGACAAAATAGCATTCTGCAAATTAGTATCGCGCACATCAGCGAAAGACATATCCGCTCCGCTTAAATTCGCGCGATTCAAATTAACTCTAAACAGCAGCGAACGCCTCAAATCCGCATTCGACAAATTAGCTTGCAGCAGATAAGCTTCCCCCAGATTCGCATTAAAAAGTTTAGCACCGCGCAAATCCGCACTCGTCAGATTCGCTCGCCCCAAAAAAGCATTAGACAAATCCGCATTTCGCAGATTAGCACCATTCAATTCAGCACCATACATCTCCGCATTAACTAAGTTAGCATTCGCCAAATTAGCACCACTTAAATCCGCTTCTAGCAAATTAGCTTCATAGAGATTTGCTCCGCTTAAATCCGCTCCTCTTAAATTAGCCCTGTACAAGCTAGCCTTGAACAAATCAGCATTTCTCAAGTCACAGCCCTCGCACTCTTTAGTTTCCAGCAATTGCCTAACATGATCTGGATTTTGAGCTTTGACGGGAGCTGCCAGCCCAAACAAAGCTAAACAGGCCGTTACAGTTGCCAAGAGTTTAAGTTTCACAAACAAACCTCACTGCTACTTCAAACAAATTATACTAGCAAACTGTAGACTTTAAACCCATATCCTTCTCTCTATTCTCTTGCTCTGCGTTCTCTGCGCCCTCTGCGGTAAATCTTCAAAAACATGATTCGCAGCCAACAATTTAGACCTGCTTCCAGCAAGGCGGGCTTTGCCCGCCCTACTTAACTTAATTAAGCTTCATCTAAAGCAGCAACACCAGGCAATTCCTTACCTTCGAGCAGTTCCAAACTAGCACCGCCACCAGTAGAAATGTGGCTCATTTCAGACCCCAAATTCAACTGTTCCACAGCCGCTACCGAATCACCGCCGCCGATAATTGTGGTAGTACCAGTTTTAGTAATTCCAGCCAAAGAATGAGCAATACCTTCGGTTCCCGCAGCAAACTTCTCCATCTCAAACACGCCCATCGGCCCGTTCCAGATTACCGTTTTGCAATCGGCCAAAGCATCTTGGAAAGTTTTCACAGAATCCGGGCCAATATCCAAACCCATCCAACCGTCGGGAATGTTCTCAACGGAGACAGTTTGAGTGTTAGCATCAGCAGCAAACTTATCAGCAACTATCACATCAGTAGGCAACAGAAAAGTAACTCCCCGTTCCTTTGCTTTAGCTTCCAAAGACTTAGCCAGTTCCAGCTTGTCATCTTCCACCAAAGACTTGCCAACGTTTAAGCCGCGAGCTTTGTAGAACGTGAAAACCATGCCACCGCCCAACAGCAGTTTGTCGCACTTTTCGAGCAGTTTTTCAATGACTCCAATCTTGCTGGAAACCTTAGAACCACCGATGATAGCAGCTAAAGGACGCTGAGGATTGTCGATCGCACTACCGAGATATTGCAATTCCTTCTCCATCAAAAACCCAGCCACAGAAGGACTCAGATACTTAGTAACGCCCTCAGTAGAAGCGTGAGCCCGGTGAGCCGTACCAAAAGCATCATTGACATACAAATCGGCCACAGAAGCTAACTTCTTAGCAAATTCCGGGTCGTTTGCCTCCTCCTCTGGGTAGAAGCGGACATTTTCCAGCAAAACCACATCGCCATCAGCCATCGCGGCGACTGTAGCAGCGACTTCATCACCGATGCAGTCGTCAGTCTTTTTGACCTCTTTGCCCAACAATTCCGACAGGCGTTTGGCAACCGGCGTCAAGCGCAACTTCTCCGTCACACCCTTGGGGCGGCCGAAGTGGCTGCACAAAATCACCTTAGCGCCCTTGGACGCTAAATCTTGAATTGTCGGCAGAGCCGCCCGGATGCGAGTATCATCGGTGATATTGCCGTTGTCGAGCGGCACGTTAAAGTCCGCCCGCACCAATACCCGTTTGCCCGATAAGTCCGATGCCGATAAATTTGCTACAGTTTTTTTTGTCACAGGATTAACCTCCTAATATGTGTGTTTTTGTCGAATTCCGTTGAAATGGCGGCACTGGTCACTTGCACTTGGGCCTCGGACGCATTCAACCGCGTCCGTACAAAAAACGGAAGATGAAACAAACGGCACTGATTGGCTCAACTTGGCACTCTCCGACTATCAGGCAGGGAGATTCTTGGTTCAACGAAACCACTTAACCTAGAGTCCTTGCGTCATCTAGACCAGAGGTGGGATTCTCCCAAAGCGTTAATTCGGGTATGCCCTACCCTATTTGCATTGCTGCAAGTCCTGTTTGAGGAAAGAAACAAATTTGTTTCACAATACTGTTCGTCTAGCCCCTATAAATCCTTTACCCACTGCTAGGAAAAAACTAGAACAATGCAGTAGAACCGCATAGATTTAATTGTCAATGTTCAGTGCTTTGCCGTTTGGCAGCAAGGTTTTGTAAGTGGTTGATTACCTTTGCCACTATAATTAGCACAGTACCTTAAACAGGCGACAATGGCAAGAACCAAAGTATACAACTTACGGCTAACTGAAATGGAATGGGAGGAGTTAGTTGCTGATGCTCAATTGGAGCAAGTATGGCCTGCTGAGGTTCTCAGGGACTATATTAAAACATTGAATAAAAAGCCGTCCTAGAAGGACAGGGCTTTAAACCCAATTTCTTGGTAAACATTTTATCGGAGTCCGTACCGGGAGATGTGCGTTATGTTCAAGACTGTCTTATTTCCTGTCGATCAAAGCCGAGAAGCCCGCGAAGCCGCGGAAAAGGTTATCAATATTGTGAAAACCTACGCCTCTCGCTTAGTTATTCTCTCGGTAGTCGAGCCCCCAGCCGAGGAGGCCGACGCCCCCGCGCGAGAGGTGATGAGTTCCCCCGAAGCAGTCGCTAAACTGCTGTCTGAGGCCCAATCGATGTTTTCCCAGCAGGGAATCGAAGCTGAAATCATCGAACGGGAAGGCAAACCTGCTTTCACGATTTGTGATGTGGCTGACGAAATTGGGGCCGATTTGATTGTGATGGGCTGTCGGGGGATGGGTTTAACCGATGATGGGGCGTCTGACAGCGTTACCAATCGGGTGATCAATCTGTCTCCTTGTGCAGTTTTGATTGTACCTTAACAGAAGGAAGAAGGAAGAAGGAAGAAGTAAGAAGTAAGAAGTAAGACAACTCTTTCTTATTGCTTCTGACCTTTTCCTTGATCCCTTCTCCATTTTCCTGATTTCTTCCTTTTTCCCTCTCCTTTCTTCTCTCTGCGCTCTCTGCGCCCTCTGTGGTTAGTTCCTTCTTATTTATTCCTGAGATTTATTGTAAAAGTCGCTTTCCAATTAGGAAATTATCTACATTTATCTGCCTTTCGTCTGCGGTTGACTGGCTCGATCAAAGATTTATGTTAAGTCTCTTCCCTCTTCCCTCTTCCCTCTTCCCTCTTCCTTCTTCCCTCTTCCTTCTTCCTTCATATTATGAAAATTCACTGGTATCCCGGTCACATTGCCAAAGCTGAACGGGCATTAAAAGAACAGCTAAAGCGGGTAGATGTGGTGCTCGAAGTCCGAGATGCCCGCATTCCATTGGCTACTTATCACCCCCAAATGCCGAGTTGGGTGGGTGGCAAGCCGCGAGTATTGGTCGTCAACCGCATGGATATGATTACGCCTCGATCGCGCGAGGCGTGGGAAACATGGTTTGAGTCTCAAGGGGAAACTGCGTATTTTACTAATGCCGAACACGGGCAAGGAGTACACGATGTGGCGGATGCCGTGCAGGATGCTGGGGTGCAGTTAAATAAACGCAGGTTCGATCGAGGTATGCTGCCCCGTCCAGTTCGGGCAGTGGTAATGGGCTTTCCAAATGTCGGAAAATCTGCTTTAATCAATCGGCTGTTAGGGCGGAGAGTAGTGGACAGTGCCCGCAAAGCTGGAGTAACTAAATCACTCAGATGGATTCGCATTTCTGACGAAATTGAGTTATTAGATGCCCCCGGAATCATCCCCACCCGCATTAACAATCAAGAAAATGCCATAAAATTAGCTATTTGCGAAGATATTGGCGAAGCAGCTTACGACAATCAGGTAGTAGCCGCGGCTATGGTAGATTTGCTCATAGAGCTTGAGGCTGCTGATGAAACTTTGATGTCAGTATCTGGTTTCAAATCCAGGTATAAATTAGATATAGCATCTAGTAATGGCGAAGATTATTTGCACGAGGTAGCAAAAGACAGGTATAAAGGAGATGTCGAACGAACGGCGCGGCAGATGTTAAACGATTTTAGAACAGGTGTGTTGGGTCAGCTTAATTTGGAGTTGCCGCCGGCTTGATCGGACTCGTAAACTACAACTAATCAGAAATGGTATTCAATAGAGAGTTGCTGACGCCCAGAATGTGAACTTCGTCTCCTATGTGTAATATTTTTTCTGCTGCGTGAGGTGCGAGTCGCGTGTTAACTATCAGCCGACTAAAGTGATTTAAATGCCCTTTGTTTACCAGGTCAGGCATGATTTCCTTCTGCTTGGCTGTTAGTATAT
Organism: Microcoleus sp. N9_A1; assembly: GCF_036701795.1. NCBI lineage: Bacteria > Bacillati > Cyanobacteriota > Cyanophyceae > Oscillatoriales > Microcoleaceae > Microcoleus > Microcoleus sp. N9_A1. The sequence goes on along the minus strand of NZ_JAUBRI010000009.1, from coordinate 137,524 downwards.
TTTTAAAATTGGGATCGCCTGCTTTCGCCCCATAATTTCGCGTAGATAGGATACATGGCTGACCGGGATTAATAGCTTCAAATATTACTGTTCCTATTTTCAACCTCACAATTTCATCTGCTTGTGGGAAAAGTTGGTCTTCCCAAAACGCCGGGACATCTCCTATTTCAATATTAGCTCGCAAGCGATGGCGCATCTCGTTAACGCAAACTCTCGGAAACCAAGATGCAACTTCGGCAATTGTTTCGGTACTGATAATGCTTGGCCCTGGTGCAGCGGTATTGTCTGGAAAACCTGTCAGCAAGTTTTCAATTAACTTGACGGGGAAACCGAAGTAGCTGCTCAACCAAGATTCTATTCCCGGGCGTTCTCTATCTACATGAAAAAAAAATTCTTGTTCGGTGTCTTGAATTTTCAGGCCGGCAATTCTATTTTCGATGTCAAAGGATAAGCGTAGAAAACAGACTCCGCTGTTGTGCTTAGTGTTAACCAATTCTCCTGCTGCATCGCAGATTGCAAAAGAGCGATCGCCGGATAGAGCTCCGCTGGCTAGAATAGTGGCTTGACTGACTGCTATGCCGTCAAGGGACTTGACCGGATAGATATGAATGCTGGCGACGTAGGACATTTCGATCCATTGATAAATAATTGTCGTTTTAGATACATTCTAGCATCCCCTGCCGGTAGAAGGATGACCGCAGTTGACTTTACTAAATAAAATATGAATGAAATAAAAATGGGTCACTTTTTTGAAGTTTACATTGTGCCGGAGCTGCGTGTAAAGAAAAATCAAACAAGTCTGGCTGAGCTTGTGGGATATCTTATGGTATAAAATAGAAAAAATTGAACCGAGTTACAAGCAATGACTGAAAGCGGAAGTAGAAGCATGATTTCGCGACGCAATTTAATGTTGAGGGCTGGTGCAGGGATGCTGGCGGCAAGCTTGGCACCTGCCTTTTTACAAGCCGAAGCAGCAAAGGCAGAGGCAATCTCTGACATTACTCCTAGCAGTGCTCTTAAGAAATTGATGGCGGGGAATCAACGCTACATGGAGCAAAAACGGACATTTCCCGACCAAGCCCGATCGCGAATTGTAGAAGTAGCACAGGGTCAACATCCGTTTGCAACCATCCTGGCTTGTTCTGATTCGCGCGTTGCTCCCGAAATTATTTTCGACCAAGGATTAGGGGACTTATTTGATATTCGAGTAGCTGGCAATTTTCTCGACGATGTAGTTCTCGGAAATATAGAATATGCGGCCTTAGAATTAGGCGTGCCACTATTAGTAATTCTGGGTCACGAACGCTGCGGTGCTGTCAAAGCAGCTTTAGATGGCAAAGCTGTGCCTGGTCACATTAGCACTTTGGTGGCGGCGATTAAACCCGCAGTTGATTCGACTAAAGGTCAAACAGGTGATGCGTGGGATAACGCAGTCAGAGCTAATGTCAAAATGAATGTAAATAAGTTACAATCCTCGTCGCCTATTTTAGCTGAGGCAGTCAAAGCGGGCAAGCTTAAAGTTGTTGGGGGTCGCTACGATTTGGATAGCGGCAAAGTAGAGATAATTGCTTGATTTTGCTGGTTGCATCTCAGATCTTGGAATATTTTTAATGAACAGGCTTTCCGGCCTGTTCCACACTCCGAGAATTTGATTTTATGGTGGGCATCCTGCCCGCCCATAAAAGCCATAATTTCAGTTACCGAAAAACTGGGTCTAAAGCCCCGTCCTTCTAGGACGGCTTTTCCTCTTTAAGTTTATCAATCCAGCCCTCTATAAGTTGGGTCATTGTTTTTTCTTTCTGTTTGGCAATTCTCCGCAACTTCTCTAGCCGACTCACGGCAATGCGAATACTTAATCTTTCTCTGGTTATTGGGCTACCCAATTGCTACCCTATTATGTTATCATGGTAAGCATGAAAGCAAGATATCAGTACCGTTTCTATCCAACAAGCCAACAGCAGCAGAGCTTAGCTCAGTTGTTCGGTTGCGTTCGTGTTGTGTATAACGATGCTCTTGCAATCTGCAAACAATCTCAAAAGAAGCCTAAATCGGCTGAACTCCAAAAGATTGTTATCACTCAGGCAAAAAAGACTGATCAAAGAGCTTGGCTTAGTGAAGTGTCGGCAATTCCTTTGCAGCAGTCGGTAGCTGATTTAGAGGCAGCCTTCAAGAATTTTTTCGATGCCTGTAAAGGTAAGAGAAAGGGGCAAAAGGTTGGCTACCCTAAATTCAAAAAACGCACCTCTAGTCAGTCAGCTAGACTAACTCGCGGTGGGTTTTCAGTCAAGGGGCAGGGTGTTTATTTAGCAAAGATGGGTATTGTCAAGCCGATTTGGTCTAGAGATCTACCGTCAGAGCCTAGCTCAGTTACGATAATTAAAGACTGCGCTAACCGCTATTTTTTGAGCTTTGTAGTAGAAGTAGAACCCGTTCAACTCGACGCCAAAAACCAAAGTGTCGGGATTGACTTGGGTATTAAAACTTTTGCTGTGATGAGCAACGGTGAAAAAGCTGTAAGCCCCTGCTATAAAGCGGTAGACCGCAAGGTACGCCAACTTCAGCGCAAGTTAGCGCGTCAACACAAAGACTCTAAACGAAGAAGCAAAACCCGTATTCAACTTGCCAAACAGCACAACAAGATTGCTGAGACTCGCAAAGATTTCTTGCACAAAATATCAACCAAAGTAGTTAGTGAAAACCAAACTATCGTTTTGGAAGATTTGAATGTATCAGGAATGGTTAAAAACCGTAAACTGTCTAGAGCAATTAGCCAGCAAGGTTGGAGAGAGTTTAGGGTCTTAGTTGAGGCAAAGTCGGAAAAGTATGGACGTGAGTTCGTAATTATTAGTCGATGGGAACCTACAAGCCAAACTTGCTCTGATTGCGGATATAAATGGGGAAAAATTGATTTGTCTGTGCGTTCTATACTTTGCTTAAATTGCGGTACAGAACACGACCGAGATGAAAACGCTTCGGTAAATATAGAAAAAGTCGGCCTGGGGCATCGGCACGACTCTAAATGTACGTCGAGACAGAGTAAGACTACCTCGGTAGCGTCCGTCAATGAAGCGTAAAGAATCCCCACGCCTTCAGGCTGGGGAGTATGTCAAATTAAACCCATTTCTTGCAGTCCCCGGCGCAGGCGTTCTGCTTCAAATGGGCGGCGCTGTTCGTGAAGGGCGATCGCTCTTTTGAATTCTGCTAAACTCTCTGGCATTTTGCCAATTTTCAGCAAGGCTACTGCCAAGTTTTGATGAGCTTCGGCGTGTTCGGGAGCAATTTTAATGGCTTGTCGGTAATAGGCGATCGCATCTGCTAAATTTCCGGCTGCCTTCAGCGTTAGTCCTAAATTATAGTGACCTGCTGCAAAATTGGGGTCTATTTTTAAAGCTGCTTTGTAAGCTTTTTCAGCAGATTTCAAATCTCCTTCATCTTTGAACAAATTGCCCAAATTATTGTAAGCACCCAACTTGATTGGCGGGAACACATTGGTATTAATTGCCGCTTGATAATGTTCTTTTGCTTTGGCAAACTGCTGCTGCTGGCGATAAGCAATTCCCAAATGATAGTTGAGTTCGTAAACAATAGAATCATCAATTGCCGCCGCAGTCAAGCCTTTGGTTAATAAATTAATTCCTCGCCCGATTTGCCCGCTTTCTACATACAGCGCACCTAATTTGCTACAAGCATAAGCATCGTTTGGATAATAAGCGATGTAGCGTTCCATTGCTGCTTGAGCTTTTTGGAATTTACCTTTTGCGGCGATCGCATCTTTTTGATAACCAGAGTGCCAAATCGCCACATCGGGGAGAGAAGCTATTTTCCAATTTGGTTCCCTGTGCACAATCTCAGCCACGCTGTCGTCTACCATGGCGTGGTAAGGGCGAGAAAAGCGGATGTTGGGGCGATTGCGAAACAAGCGCGACACTAGGGAATAGGGAGATTGAGATGCACCGATTTCTTGGCGGATGAGATTGATCAGCAGCAGCCGATCGCTCTTAATTGCCTGCTCGATCGCAGGTACAATGTCCGGTACCAAAACCTCATCGGCATCCAACACCAAAATCCAGTCGCCCTGGGCGTGCTTGAGACACTCATTGCGCGCCGCTGCGAAGTCGTCGCACCATTCAAAGTCATAAACCCTCGCCCCGGATTCTCGGGCAATTTCACGGGTGCGATCGCCCGATCCCGTATCCACCACGACTATTTCGTCAACAACACCCTTAACGCTGTCCAAAGTCCGCGACAGTGTTGCCTCTTCATTCTTCACAATCATGCACAGAGTCAGATCCATCGGGCGCAAACTTTCCTCATTTCACTGAATTATTGTAATTTTTTTACCAGTAAAACACAAAAAGTCCCAGAAAACATTCTCCTATTTCCCTTTTGCTTTGAGCATAAGTACCTTTCTTCCCTAGAAAAAGTGGGTTAACTCTTTTGAGATATTAAAAAGCCTCAAACTCGGACGATTCATGAGAAATCCTACCACTTTCGGTTCATCCCTGCGGTAGAGGTAAGGGCGGGATAGGAGTTGTTATTCTTAGAACATAAGACAAGGCACAAGAAAAGTTTAAGTATTCAGGAGAAAAAGAAATGTTTGGAATTATTGCTTGGGTCGTTTTAGGACTGATTGCCGGTGCGATCGCCAAAGCCATTTATCCGGGAACTCAAGGCGGTGGCTTTCTGGCAACAACAGGTTTAGGAATTGTGGGCGCCCTAGTGGGAGGTTATCTAGGTCAAGTCTTATTGGGGACGAGCGGGGGAGCATCCTTCGGAGCATTGACTCTACCCAGCATAGCTTTTGCAGTCGTAGGTGCGATCGTTCTACTATTCATCTGGGGATTGTTAACTCAGCGTGCAGCATAACAAATATTGCCAATTCCCAGTCGATCGACTTTTAGGGTATTCATAAACCCGGTTTCTTCAAGAAACCGGGTTTTTCAGTTGTTGGTAGGATGCGTCAGCCTACTTTTACCAAATCCGCGTTAAAAACCTCGATCAGACTCAGCGCTTGCAACGGTTCAATAGCAAAACTTTCGTCCGCACAGAGGGGGACTGAAGAATAAAGAGGTAAAAATCCCGGATTTGGTATTAATATCAAATCTGTTAGCATCGGAATTATTGATATCTCTATTCTCGACAAGCGCGTGAATCAGCGTCAATCCCTTGTCATCTGCGCTTGCTGAAATTCTCTTTTTTAAACCGCAGATACAGACAGATTAACGCAGATGAATTAGATCGATGCCGGTTTTACCATCCGGAATTGTTGACCCTTCGGCTTCGCTCATGGCATCGCTGTTGACTGGATTTTACTATTCCGATGCTACCGGAATTGATATAATTAATCAATCCGCAAATTGAAAGGCAAGCGAACGTAAATCCCCTGCGGGTCGTTCATCGACTTGATCACAGCCAATTCATCTTGCATTGTCTTAAATTCTGCCGTTAGCGGGTCGAGTTTGGCGGCTGGTTTCAAAACGTGAACGCCGGAAATTCTTTCCAAAATTCGCTCCTCCAAACTGCGGCGTTTTGGATATTCTTCTAACTGCCAATCGTCGCCGAGTTTAGCTTGCTTCGCCGCCTCTCTGACAGCATCTTCAAGCCCGCCAATTTCATCGACTAAACCCAACTGTTTCGCGGCCGTACCAGACCACACCCTGCCTTGAGCAATTTCTTGTACCTTGTTTTTCGGCAGTTTGCGGGAGTTGGCGACTTTAGTAATAAATCGATCGTAAATGCGATCGACTATTCTCTGAATATTCGCCAATTCTTGAGGATTTTTCGGACGGGAAATCGTGTTAGTATCCGCAAAGCGGGCGGTTTTCACAACGTCCCAACTCAGGCCGTTGTTAGCAGCCAACTTTTCGACGTTGAGCAACATTCCAAAAACGCCGATCGAACCCGTAATCGTATTGGGTTCGGCAAAAATGCGGCTGGAACCCATCGCAATCCAATAGCCGCCGGAAGCTGCTAAATTGCCCATCGAAACGATAACTGGTTTCTTTTTGCCCGTCAGTACAACTTCGCGTCCGATTACTTCGGCCGCCGTGGCGCTGCCTCCGGGACTGTTGACGCGCAAAACCACTGCTTTTACGTCGTTATCTTCTCGAATTTTCCGCATTTCTTGAGCGATGCGATCGCCTCCTACTTGAGTCGGGCCCCCTTCGCCGTCTACAATCTCTCCCTCGGCGTAAAGTATAGCAATTTGGTTTTTCTTGTCAGCGCGAGTTGAGTTTTTATCCTCAGCAACTCTCGCGTAGTTTTTCAAACTAATTTGCTTAAAAGATTTGTTTTCGCCATCTGTTCCTGTGAGTTTTTTGAGTTCGGTCGATATTTCGTCAAAGTATACAACCTTATCAACTAACTTGTTTTTGAGAGCTTCGTCAGCCATCAAAGTTCCGCCATTATCTGCAAGCGCTTGCAGTTGCGGAACAGTCACTTTGCGGCTCGGAGCGACTGTTTTCAGGTATTCTCCCCACATATCTCCGAGCAACTTTTGAGTTTGCTGACGATTTTCGGGACTCATTTTTGTGAGCAAAAACGGCTCAACGGCTGACTTGTATTTGCCGACGCGAGTCACTTGCACTCCCACGCCGTATTTCTCCAAAGCACCGGTGAAAAACATTCCCTGACTGCTAAAACCGTTGATTTCCAAAGCGCCGTAAGGATTGACGGCAATTGTATTAGCAACGGAACCAAGGTAATAATCTCGCTCATTCCAGTCCATCTGGTAAGCAAAAATGGGTTTTTTGGCATCTCGGAAACGCTGCAAGGCCGATCGAACTTCTTTGAGATTGGCAAACCCGGTGCTGCTCGACTCCGAGCTGCCTTCGAGATAAATGCCAACGATTTTCGGGTCTTTTTTCGCATATTCGATCGAGTCTAAAACAGTCCGCAGCGTCACTGTATCGCCGGAATCGTCCGAAAGCACTTCTTCAATCGCCGCGCTAGTGCTACGGCTTGGTTTGCTGTCGGTGATATTTAAAGAAAGGTCTAATACCAATACCGACTTATCTTTAACTTGCGGGCCTGAATCTTTAGACGACGATGCCGCCAGAGCAATTAGCAGTACCAGTCCGCCTAATCCTATGCTGCCCAGCAGCAACAGTCCTAGGAAGGTTCCCAGCAAACTTGCACAGGTATATTTTAGGAAATCTTTCATTAGATAATTGGTAATTGTTAACTGTTGACTGTTAACTGTTGACTGTTGACTGTTGACTGTTGACTGTTGACTGTTGACTGTTAACTGTTGACTAATGCCAACTAACAACTGCCAACTAACAACTGCCAACTGCCAACTGCCAACTGCCAACTGACTCACTTTTATCTTAACCTTTCCAAAACCCCAGAATTTTTTAACTCATCCAAATTACCGCAGCCCGTACAGAACATCACCGTGGCGATTTCTGCAATCAAAACTTCAGCTAGGAGGGCTGCGGCTGATTCCGATTCCGCTGCAGCTTGCAGAAACGGCCGCGCCAGCCCCGCAATATCGGCGCCGAGGGCGAGAGCCTTCGCTGCATCCAACCCATTCTGCAAGCCTCCAGAGGCAATCAGAGGAACATTCGGCGCTGCGGCGCGGGTGCTGACAATACACTCGGCTGTTGGTATTCCCCAGTCGGCAAAGGTTGCGCCCAACCTGCGCTGCTTGCCATCTTTAGCTCGCTCTCCTTCTATTTTCGCCCAAGAAGTGCCTCCGGCTCCGGCAATGTCGATCGCACTTACTCCAGCCGCGAGCAATTTATGTGCCATTTTTCCAGAAATACCGTTGCCGACTTCTTTAGCAATAACTGGTACTGGTAATTTAGCGCACAATTTGGCAATTTTATCTAGCAGTCCTTTAAAGTTAGTATCGCCTTCGGTTTGAACGCACTCTTGCAGCGGATTGAGGTGCAAAATTAGTGCGTCTGCTTCTAAAATATCAACAATTTTTTGGCACTCTTCCAAACCGTAATTGTAATTTAATTGAACGGCTCCGATATTGGCAAACAGGAGAATATCGGGAGCGCGGCGACGGACGGCAAATGTAGGAGCTAGTTGAGGATTTTCTACAACAATTCGCTGGGAACCGACTCCCATTGCTAGTTTGTATTCTTGAGCGACATCGGCGAGGCGATAATTGATTGTCTGGGCTAATTCTGTGCCCCCGGTCATCGAGGAAATTAGCAGGGGAACGGCTAGTTTTTTGCCGAGAAATGTGGAGGTTAAATCAATTTCAGTGCGATCGAGTTCTGGCAAACAGCAGTGCTCAAAACGGTAGCGTTCTAAACCGCTGGTAGTTTCGCGAAATTGTACGTCTTCTTCGAGGCAAATCCGCAGGTGGTCTGCTTTGCGAGTTTCTGTTTGCGAGGGGGAGGTTAGCGGCAAGTTCACAGTGGCTATTTGGGGAAAGAGTTGTGATATCATTTCCGGTTACACCGGAATGATGTTGACTGTTGACTGTTGACTGTTGACTGTTGACTGTTGACAGTGAACTCGAATTTACTATTCCGAAGCTAACGGATTTGATATGATTGGGGAATATAGCAATTTTATTTCATTTTTGAATTTTTTAATGAACCGCAGAGAGCGCAGAGGGCGCAGAGGAGAAGAAAAGAGAGATGTGCGTAAATCCTGCCAGGGTTGCTGTATTATCCAGGAACGGTCATCGGCATTCCGTTATCGGAAGGTTTTAATTTTAGTAAAAAAGGAACTGCTTTTTGCACCCAGGCTTTGGCTGATGTGTAACTTGCTGCATCTTCGCCGAAACAAATGTCCAGCATATCGGTGTGAATTATCCCCGGATTCAAAGGAACTGCTGCCATACCTGCGGGCAATTCTTGAGCGAGCGATCGCGTAAGTCCTTCTATTGCCCACTTGGAAGCGCAATAGGGCGCGACTTCCGGCGAAGTTGACCTTCCCCAACCAGAACTAAAGTTGACAATTATGCCGCTTTTTCGAGCAATCATTGCCGGAACAAAGTGGCGAATTACATTAGCCGTACCTTTAATATTAACATCAATTACCTGGGAAAATTCTTCGTTGCTGATATTCCAAAGAGGCGCGAGATGATTAGCTACACCTGCATTATTAATTAGCAACTCTGGTGGCTCTTTTTGGGCTAGTATTTCTGTTGCCCAAGCTTTGACTTGCTCGTCGCTTGCTACATCCAAACAAGTAAAATGGTGGGGCGCACTATATTTTTGGTTGAGTTTTTCCACCGCTTCGGAAGAACGGGCGCATCCCACAACTGTATGTCCCAATTTAATAAACTTTTCGGTCATGGCAAGACCTAGACCGCGACTGACTCCGGTAATTACAATTAATTTGGTCATAGATTTGCTGAATTTTGACATTAAGTAATACAATACATATTGACTGGTGAATTGACAAATCTATCGCAGGAGAAAGCATGAAAGTAAAAGCAGCAGTTGCTCGCAGTGCCGGCAAACCTTTGAGTATTGAGATGGTTGATCTGGATGGGCCGCGGGCTGGAGAGGTGCTGGTGGAAATTAAAGCCACGGGTGTTTGTCACACTGACGCTTACACTCTTTCCGGTGCCGATCCTGAAGGCTTGTTTCCTGCTATCTTAGGCCACGAGGGAGCCGGGATTGTCGCAGAAGTTGGGCCGGGAGTCACGAGTGTCAAAGTGGGCGATCGGGTAATTCCACTTTATACTCCCGAATGTCGCAACTGCGAATATTGTTTGAGTGGCAAAACAAATCTCTGTCAAGCAATTCGCGTGACTCAAGGCCAGGGAGTGATGCCCGACGGCACGAGCCGTTTTTCAATTAATGGCGAGAAAATTTTCCATTACATGGGAACTTCTACCTTCGCTAATTATACAGTATTGCCAGAAATTGCGGTAGCAAAAATTCGCGAAGATGCTCCTTTTGATAAAGTTTGTTTGATCGGCTGCGGCGTCACAACTGGCATCGGCGCTGTCATTAATACTGCGAAAGTAGAGCCTGGTTCTAATGTGGTAGTTTTCGGTTTGGGCGGCGTGGGTTTGAATGTAATTCAAGCGGCTCGCATGGTGGGAGCTAACATGATTGTCGGCGTAGACTTGAATCCCGACAAGCGAGAGATGGCGGAAAAATTCGGCATGACTCACTTTGTCAATCCCCGCGAAGTGGAAGGTGATTTAGTGCCTTATTTGGTAGATTTAACCAAAGGCGGAGCTGATTACAGTTTTGAATGTATCGGCAACATTAATGTGATGCGCCAAGCTTTGGAATGCTGTCACAAAGGTTGGGGTGTGAGCGTAATTGTCGGGGTAGCGGGAGCCGGTCAAGAAATTAGTACCCGCCCGTTTCAGCTAGTAACTGGTAGGGTTTGGAAAGGGACGGCTTTTGGCGGCGCGAAAGGCAGAACTGATGTTCCTAAGATTGTTGATTGGTACATGGACGGTAAAATTGACATTGACAGCTTGATAACTCAAGTAATGCCGATCGATAAAATCAATGAAGCCTTTGATTTGATGCACAAAGGCGAAGTAATTCGCACAGTTTTGACATTTTGAACAAAAATCTTTCTCTCTTCTCTCTTCCTCTGCGCCCTCTGCGCCCTCTGCGGTTAAAAAAAATCTAATTCAAAAATGAAATAGAATTAACATGATATCAGACTCCCTAAAACTGCACAAAGAACAGAAAAGTTTCGGTGGCAAACTCGGCTTTTACAGCCATCAATCCTCCGCTTGCAACAGCGAGATGAAATTCGCTGTTTACCAGCCGCCGCAAGCTTTGTCTCAACCCGTACCCGTCCTATATTTTCTATCAGGTTTAACCTGCACAGAAGAGAACTTTATGGCAAAAGCGGGGGCGCAACAATTTGCGGCAAAATACGGGTTAATGCTGGTGGCGCCCGACACTAGCCCGCGCAATACTGGTATTCCTGGGGAAGATGAGGATTGGGATTTAGGAAGTGGTGCGGGTTTTTATGTTGATGCGACAGCCGCACCTTGGAATTCTCACTATCGAATGTACAGTTATGTGGTTGATGAATTGCCCAATTTAATCGCCAAAAATTTTCCAGCGCTACCGGAAAAACAGGGAATTTTCGGTCATTCGATGGGCGGCCACGGGGCTTTAATTTGCGCTTTGAAAAATGGCGATCGCTATCTTTCAGTTTCCGCTTTTGCGCCTATTTCCGCGCCAATGAGCTGCCCTTGGGGACAAAAAGCTTTTGCAAACTACCTCGGTGGCGACAAAGAGATTTGGAGGGCTTGGGATGCTAGCGAATTGGTGCTTGAGGCGCAATACAACCGTCCGATTCTGATTGACTGTGGCACGGCTGATTCGTTTCTTGCTGACGGGCAGTTGTTGCCGGAAGTGTTCGCACAAGCTTGTGCAAAAGCGGGACAGCCACTAACTTTAAGGATGCAGGAAGGTTACGATCATAGCTATTATTTTATAGCTACTTTTATGGAAGATCACATTCGCCATCATGCGGCTGTTTTGTGCGGGTAATTCATTCAGTTGACAGTTGACAGTTGACAGTTGAGGGCGACCTCTACCTAGAAGGAAGAGGATTGGAGTAATGAATAGTTTTCTTTTAATTTCTCGCCTTTAAGGGAGAGGCTTTAAACCAATTCTTTCTGGTAATATCAAATCCGGTTACATCTTACATCTTCGCCATTCTCAAGAACAGGCAAGATGCCTGTTCCACAAAAAGTGAATTTCTTGTGGGGTGGGCATCCTGCCCATAAAAGGCTTATTGAGAATGGTGCAACATCTCAGTTACAGCCGAATGATACAAACGAGTATTTTTGCACTATCTATGGGATCAGGTGCGCGCACCCTACAAATCGAGTAAATTCGCTTGTACGACGACAGGTATTTTCGGTTAATTAAGATTAATCGGAAATACCCAGTCTTTGTACTTGCTGTCGCGATTTTCGATAATCCCGGTTAGTTTGTCCAAAATCTTTTCGGTGATGGGTCTATTTTGGGACAATTGATAGTTTTCCACTCGATTAATTGGCGTAATTTTGGCTGCGGTTCCACAGAGGAAAATCTCGTCTGCAATCAACAGTTCTGATTTATCAACTGGTCTTTCAATGACTTCTATTCCTAAGTCTCTGGCGATAGTTATAACGCTGTCTCTGGTAATTCCTTCGAGAATATCTTGCTCGAAACCGGGAGTAACTAATTTACCGTTTCTGGCGACAAATATGTTCATTCCTGAAGCTTCGCTGACTTTTCCCTGAGTGTTCATCATAATAGCTTCGTCGAAGCCAGATTCTACGGCTTCTGTTTTTGCTAAGGCTGAGGTGATGTAGGCGCCGCTAATTTTACCTCTTAAGGGCAAACTGCGGTCTTCTTGCCGGTACCAAGAGCTAATTCTACAGTTGACTCCTGCTTTGGGCAAGTAGTCTGAGAGTTCTAATCCGTAGACAAAGAAGTCTGTTTCTACGTTGTGCAGTCGGGGGGCAATTCCTAAGCTGGATGTGTAGATGAAGGGGCGGATGTAAAAGGATTTTGTGGGCTGGTTTTTCTGGACAAAATCAATGATTATTTGTTGGATTTTGCTGGCTGGCAAATCGCAGTGGAGGAAGCTGGCACTTTGGCTTAATCTTTGACAGTGGCGGTCTAATCTAAATAGTAAGATGCGATCGGCATTTTGGGGGTCTGGAATTCCCCGCAACCCGCCTAAAACTCCGGTTCCGTAGTGCAGTGCGTGGGTGGCTATGGAAATTTTGGCGTCGGTAAATGGGAGAAATTGGTTTTGAAAGTAGGCAATTGGTAGAAAACTATCCATGATTCAAGCTGGCGATGAGTTTTGCAGTCCGCGAGGAAAGCTGAATTTGGTTATATTACCATAAGTTATACCATTTTAGATTTTATCTTTTATATTTTATATTTTAGATTTACAATGACTGATTTGATATCAGTTTGGAGGTTGTCAAAAGTTACCCTTTTTTTTATTAAATGAGATGATTATTGTGTTATTCGAGGGAGCGATAAAATAATATAAAATGCGGTCATTTGGGTTGATAATTGTTTTGGGAAAAAGTGCGATCCTCTTCTGCAAGCTTCGCTAACGACTACAAACAAAAATCAACCAAGGGGCAACTATGGCACGTAAATGTTTCATCATTGAAATGGGGATGGGTATAGACCAGCACGGGCAGGAACCGACTGTAGCCTGTGCAAGGGCTGTACGAAATGCGATCGCCCACAATGCTTTGCTGGGGGTCTGGGAAGTGGCGGGTTTGACTGACCCGAATCAGATGATTGTTGAGGTTAAGGTGGCGGTTCCTTACCCGGAACAAGTGCGGGAACAAGAGGTGTTAGCGGTGCTGCCTTTTGGTAGCAAAACTCTGATTGTGGAGCAAGGAGGCATGATTGTCCCAGGAAGGGCGATCGCCTCTCTGAATGATAAAAATGATGAAATGCTAATCGCTGTGGCGGCTGTGACTGTTTTTGTGGACACTGAGGACTAATTAATTGGGTGTTGTTTGAATAAATCTGCGGTGAAATTACGATCGCCCGATCGCACTTGCCTGTTTCCGCGATCGGGCGCCTGTCTGTTAAAAAATGATTAATTTAGGCTAAGTCTCAGATCGCCAAAGGTAGAGTGCGATCGTCTCAAACCCGATCGCACTCTACCTCATCTACCTAATATTACGGCTGGCTGGTATCTGCCAACATTTGGTTAACCATTTGCAAGTGTGCCTGAAGGTTCGGCAACTTCTGGGTAGCCCAAGCCTTCAACTCGGGATCTTGTCCCTGTTGAGATTGAGCCTGAAACAAAGCAATAGCCTGATTGTGGCTCTCGATCATAGCCTGCTTGTAAGCGCTGTCAAAACTTGTACCAGAGAGTCCCGAAAGTCGCTCCATCAAAGCTGTGTTCTGGCTGCTCATCTCGGTTGGCAGTTTTACCTCTTTTTGCATTGCTAACTGCATCAGTTCTTCATTAGCCCGAGTGTGTTCCTCAACCATTTCTTGCCCGTATTGTTTCACACTAGGGCTCGAACCCCGCTCCACGGCCAACTTACCTAGCTGCACTTCCAGCATACCAATTTGACCTGCTTGCATGACAAAGTTTTTGTCTTGGCTGCTGAGAGAATTAGGCGAAGTTTCGCCACCTGTTGGAGTGTTGGGAGAACGGCTGGGATTGTTGTTGATGGGGGTATTTGGAGAACTGCCGGGAGTGTTATTGGTGGGGGTATTTGGAGTGTTGGGAGTAGTAGCATCGTCGGTAGCGTTATCAGCAAGCTGAAAAACCCGATCGCCCGACTGGTTGAAGCCGTGAGTCTGGCGGTTTAATTCTGCGAATCCGGGCACAGCTATCAAGGAACTAACGCCCGCAATTCCGGCAACTGTTACCAATTTTTTGAACAAACTTTTGCGATTGAGTGAAGTCATGAATTTCTAAGCCTCTAAGTTGTTTTCAAAAGTATGTGAAGCGAAGCTATCCCGTAGGGAATCGCCAGAAACTACCGATGGGAGGGTGTGCTGCCTTTCCTAAACAAGTTGATCAAACCAAACGCGCCCAAGGCCCCCAGCCACCCCAAATTGTTGGGGCGATCGCGCCGAGCACTCAAAACTCCAGAATTAGTATCAGCCGGCGTCGATGTGGTACCGGTTGTATCGGTTGTACCCGTTGTGCCCGTCGTATCGGTTGTACCCGTTGTACCCGTTGTACCCGTGCCCGTCGTATCGGTTGTACCCGTTGTACCTGTCCCTGTTGTATCGGTTGTACCCGTTGTACCCGTGCCTGTTGTACCGGTTGTACCAGTTGTACCTGTCCCTGTTGTATCCGTGCCCGTCGTATCGGTTGTACCAGTTGTGCCGGTTGTACCCGTGCCCGTCGTATCGGTTGTACCAGTTGTACCAGTTGTGCCGGTTGTACCCGTGCCCGTCGTATCGGTTGTACCACTTGTGCCGGTGCCGGTTGTACCAGTGCTGGTTGTCCCCGTTGTACCCGTGCCGGTTGTACCAGTGCTGGTTGTATCGGTTGTACCAGTTGTACCAGTTGTACCGGTTGTACCCGTGCCCGTCGTATCGGTTGTACCAGTTGTACCGGTTGTACCCGTGCCCGTCGTATCGGTTGTACCGGTTGTGCCGGTTGTACCCGTGCCCGTCGTATCGGTTGTACCACTTGTGCCGGTGCCAGTCGTATCGGTTGTACCCGTGCCCGTCGTGCCGTCTGTCGTACCCGTTGTGCCAGTCGTGCCTGTACCGGTTGTGCCCGTGCCGCTTCCAGTACCGTCGCCTGACTGGGCAGAAGCAGGCACTGCGAAGGAAACCGTTGCTAAACCTAAAGTACAAGCGCTTGCTAAAACAACTTTCAACAATTTAGAAGATTTCATGGTAATGCTTGCTTTTGCGTAGAATCCTGAGATCGCTTGTGATGCCAAAACCCCAGGGCCAAATTGACAGCGTAACGTGCAACTTTTCTAACCTTTGCTGCGGAATAATAATGAAGGTAAAGGAGCATATTTAGTCCCGTTTCCTCGATTATTTCCCCCGGATAAATTAGACTGCCACGTTAACAGTTTATAAGCTATTAGGTATCGTTCAAGTTCGCCATTCATCTTTAGGAATATTTGGCAAAATGGCGTTTTATTTCAGGTGGTGGATGATATTTGATGGGGCGGCAGACTAGCTAAATCAAAATTTGTGTACGGGGGATAAAAAGCGGGTTGAACTGAAAAATTTTGGGTTGAGTAACGAAACATATACGCATCAACCGGGTTTCTGAAACAAGCGTGCGGTTCTTCCTGTAAATTTTCTCCGGCGCCTGGTGCTTTGAGACAGAAATTCTTGATTTTCTCACCGTCAATTTTGGGTTAGCCCTACGCCCTAGGAGTTAGTTTCAAATTTTTTGAGCGTGATTTTTCCTTAACTTGCTGCTGGCTATTTGGACACTGGCAGAATACCGCTCAAACTTTCCCAGAAACTAAATTATCTCAAAACGCCCGATCGACCGTTTTGAGTCGCCAGAGCGCCTGTAAGCCCGAAAAAGCAAGGCTTTTGACTGGATTTTGACTTGCCTAAAACAGAAAGGCGAACTGAGGGCTATCCGAGTCGGGCCCGCACGACATTAAATTAACCAGCGGCGGCGCAGTCGTCAGAATTGCTTGTGAGTGCGATCGGGCAAAACCTTGATATAGTAAAGCCAAAGGTATGCCAGAGAGCGGTTCTTCTCTCACAAATTTCCCCAGCGGATATCAACTATGCTGCATCGAATTCTTGCCAAAAGTCGCTATCTAATGATAATTGCTGTACTCGGTTCTTTTGTAGCCTCTGGGACGCTTTTGATCTACGGTGCCCTGGAAACGATCGCTACCATCGGCTACATTATCACTACAGGGCCAATTTCCAGCGAAAACTCTAAAACACTGATTCTGTCCTTTTGTCGAAGTTGTAGATTTGTTTCTGCTAGCCACAGTATTTTACATTACGGCACTCGGACTTTACGAACTGTTTATTGACGATCGCATCAAAGTACCAGACTGGCTAGAAATTCACACCATAGACGACCTCAAAAGCAAACTCACCAGCGTGATCGTCGTCGTATTGAGCGTATTATATCTCGGTCAGGTAGTTAAGTGGAACGGCGCGGATAACATCCTTCCCTTGGGAGCAAGTATCGCTTTAGTAATCGCTTCACTGACGTATTTTTTGAATTCGCAGGTAAAAAAGTCCAAGTCAGAGTAAGGCCTGTTTGAGCAGCGAAACGACCCAAATTTTGCTAATTGAGCAACGGTAACAAAATGGGACTCTCGGCTCACAATAAATTTTAGATAAAACCTGTTAATCACTATAGCAATCCTCGCAGGATTTGTAGGAATGCTCGTTACCAGTTCAAGGGAAAGCAGGGTTCACAGGCGAGGAAGAGCCGATCTAATTCTGTGCTGAGGCTCTTCCTCGCTGACACGGTTTTCTTTCGAGCGAACTGGGAACCACTTATTTAAATTTATCAACCGATTGCTATATAATTGTCATCTATCAATAGGATGAATATTATTAATTTTACGTTCGCTCGGAAGTGATAATTTGACAATCGCATCAAGTCAAACAGAAAGAGATTTTTCATTTTTAGATTTGAGATTGAAGGATTGAGGAATTGAGAACTAGAGCGCTCAATCCCTCATTTTTGGCTGAAAATGCTATAGATCTTCCATGTTTTGAGTAGAAATTTTAAATTGGGGAATCGAAGGAAACATGAGGGAGAGATATATTCCTCATATTTTCCTCTAATTGCTATAAAATTGATTAAATAGCTCTTGGGACAGATGGCTGCACTATTACTTATTCGATATTTTAAAAATAGTAAACTTTGTTACAGAATTTATGCTCACTTCATCCAATCCTCTGAAACAAGTATTCCACTGCCCGGAAGAATCTGATTTTTACTCGCACTGCTTGGAAAGTTTAGTGTTAAATGCCAGCGACAATTCTAGAATTATCGTAGAGTTTGGTTCGGGAGAGGGAAGTCCAGTTATTAAGTCTTTGCTGAGAACAGATTTTGACGGGGAAATACAGGGATTTGAGCTAAATAATGTAGCTTGGAAAATTGCTCAGTCTCAAATTAAGCAATATCAACTCAGCAAACAATACACGGTCAACAATTGTTCTTTTTTTGATTCGCCTTTATACCAGTCGGCGGATTGTGTGATCTCCAATCCGCCTTACTTGCCGGCGGTGGATAACAAGATTTATCAGCCGCTGTTGCACGGCGGGAGTGATGGTTCTACAATTGCTAAGAAACTTTTATCTTTGGGCTGCGACCAAGTTTTGCTGATGGTTTCTAGCTATTCTAATCCTGTGGGTTTGATCGATTATGCCTTGGATCGAGGTTACTCGGTTGCGAATTTTGAGATTGCACCTTTAAATTTTGGCTATTACAGTTCGGAACCCAAGGTGAAAAACGCGATCGCCAATCTCCGAAAACAGGGCATGGCTTTTTATTCGGAAAATATCTATCTGCTGGCTGGAGTTTTGTTTAAGAAGCAGCAAAAGTCGCAAAGAGATTTGTCGATCGAACTAATTCAGTTAATGACAGCTTTTTAAAATACAGCGTGCATCTGAGATGTTGCACCATTGTCAGCAACAGGCAAGATGCCTGTTCCACAAGAAATACACTCTTTGTGGAACAGGCATCTTGCCTGTTCCTCAAAGGCTTATTGAGAACGGTGCAATATCTAGGGTGCATCAGTATCTGACTCACCCTACTATATAGCCGTTAATTCTGTTCTGCGGCTTGGATCGATCGCACCACAGCAGCACCAGCCCGATCGCCGATCGACTTCTCCTGATCGTACCCCAACACCAACTCCCACGCCTCCTGCGGGTATCTGTCGGCCAGTGGAATCGCCACTTCATCCAACATCCAGCGCCCGTGACGTTCGTCTTCTCTGATGTGCAGTTCCCAATAACCCATTGCAGCTTGCGAGAGGTTCAGGCGCTGGGCGGCGGCTAGATAATTGCGGTAAGCCACGGGCCCGGCTACTTCAAAATAGGTGAGTCCGCCGTTGTAGCGCAGAAAATGGCGCTTGCGTTCGGTGAGGAGAAAGTTGTGATTGATGCTGGCGAGCACTTGCCAAGGCACCAAATCGAAATACGCCTCCGGTTCCGTGCTCATCCCGAATTCTGCCAGCATTTGGGCAAAATAGGTCGAGTGTTTGCGGGCTAAGCGACCGCCGCCGTATTCTTCGATCAGCACTCGGGTAAGGGTGCACTGAATTTCGTTGCCGGCACCGCCGATGATGCGAGAAACGCGGCTGGCTTCCACTAAACCGTCAAAGGAGGCGATCGCCAGCAAGTGCTTGTATCCCGCTTCAGTCATCTGTTCTCGCAGGTAGCGATCGATCTCAGTGAGCTCTGGATCGACATCGGCGGCGGCGCGATCGCGCAGGGCTTGCTTGACATCCTCGATGTTTTGCAGCGCTGCAACGTCGATTTGGGCGATTTCCCATTGCTGCCAGGGTGCTTCGATGCGATCGCGCACTGACCGCAAATAGTGCGATCGCTCGTTGTTGTAGCGGCGCAAATCGTCGTACCAAAACAAGTTGAGGCGGTTGATGCGGTACAGTACCCGCTGCAAGAAGCGGTGAGCGGCCTCGTCGGCGGCATCTTCCTGATAAGCCGATCCCAGGGCAAAGGCGATCGCGCTTTCAAAATCGCTGACGAGTAAAGGTTTTGCCGCCACCGTCTTGTCTAAATCATCTACCTCTAATAAGTTGACAAATTGGCGATCGGCTGCTTCATAATTTGGAAGTGCGGGTTGCTTTTTAGGAAGACTCGGCGAGTCTATTTTTGGGAGTAAGTCTGCGGTATTTTGCATGGGATAGAATTCTTCTGGATCTGATTATTGTGCTGTCTGCCAAAACAGCCAACCGTTGCAGATTGCTGGGAATAATGGCTACTTTTCTTGAAGATAGCTAATCTCTCAGCACGATACACCTTTCTATTGATAGATATTTTTTAGTTTTCCTTGTTCTCTGCTCTTGCTTTAACTCACTAATTACTTCTGACTGCCTCTGGGAGCGATCGAGTAATTGGCGCTAATATTTCAGCGTCTTGTTTAGCAGGCACTGCTTCCCGCCACGCTGTGATACCGCCTGAGAGGAAAGCTAAATTAAAACCTATTTTTTGCAATTTTTGGTAGGCTTTAACCGATCGCCCTCCCCGCGCACAATAAAGTACAATAGTTGGTTGAGTTTGATTAGATTTGACAATCGATCGAGCAATAGCTTGCACTTGCTGGACACCGAATCCAGCTTCAATGTCAATGAGGGGAACCAGCGGACTTTCACCGATGCGATCTTCTGCGTACTCTTCCGGCGATCGCACGTCAATCAAAATCACCGGTTTCAACTTACCCTGCTGCAATTAGGCAACAGTTACTTTTTCTGAATTTAAACTGGCAATAAAAGTAGGGATATCCATGCGATTAATTAAGGAAACTGCACTCAGAGAACTCACAGCAACTAATATCGCACCAAGCGTTACAGGCAAAGGGCGAAAATAGCGACTCATGCCTTGTTTTAATTTGTCATTGAGCATTTTAATGTTTCCGAAAAACGGATAGAGTAATTGTCCGATATAGCCAACAGGTATGCGATCGGAGACACCATATTTTCGGGGTCTTTTCCCTGCTGGCATATACAGAGTGCCAAACAGTAAATCTAACAGTGGTAACTGAACAGCAAAGTTTTTGTTATTTATTTTGGGAATTTTACTGTGATGCCATTGATGAAATTGTGGGGTAGCCACAAACCATTTTAGCACGCCAAATTTGATAGTAATATTAGCATGAATCAAAAACGCGACCGCCGCAGAATAAAGAGCATAAACTACGAAAGTTTCTTTGCTAAATCCCAACCAGTAAAGAGGCATCATTTTGCAAATCTGAGTAAAGAGTTGCTCGCAGGGATGCACCCGCACTGCTGCTAACCAATCCATGTGTTCGATACTGTGATGGACTGCATGAAATTGCCAAAGCCAGGGTATTTCATGCAGCATTCGGTGAGCGATATAATATGCCAGATCGGAAATTACAATTGCTTCTAAAAACTGCAACCAGATAGGTTGAGAGGCTATTTTGCTTTGCAATTCCGGCTTGAGTAAATCAGTCATCAGCGACAAGGTTACAGCCACAACAATAGCGCCTGCCCTGCCAATAAAGTGGCCTGTAAAAAAATAGGTAGCATCGGTTGCCCATCCGAGACGGAATATCTTTTGCTTGTGCAAGGAAAAGATTCTTTCTAGGGGAATGAAGATGCAAGCTAAGATGATGAAACCTTTGAGAATTTCAAGTGACATGAGATTCTGATTAATGTCGATATTTACTTAGACACTTCACTACTACCAGCAGCGCAGACAGGAACATTATTTTGAAGGATCGGGTTGGCTGGTTTTATCTTGCCAGGGGAATCTGCTTCACACAGAATCGATATTGTGGTCATTGCATCACCTTGATGTACGAATAATATAGCCCCGACATAGCTGCGAAGATTATTGTTGCGGGCTACCCCATAACTAAACGCAGCATTTTTGGTAGCTATGGCTGAATAGTTATAGTTGGTTGTCTGAGTTTTAATGCCAAGTCCTAAAGCAGAAATAGAATTGCCAAAAGCACTATTTTCCGCAAAATAAGCTTGCTGACCTTTGTTCATTGAGGAAACATATTGCTTAGCTTCTGACTGCATGGCTTTATACGGCTTACAACGGGCAAATTCAGGGAGGGCGATCGCACTAAGTATCCCAAGAATTATCACAACCACAAAAAAGTCAATAATCCGTGAAGTTCCTCCACGAGATTTATATTCATTTATGGAACGCAAATCTGGCTGATAAGTTTTTGCCACAGATTTAAGCTTTTTTATCGGCCACAAATTTTGCCGATCGACTCTTGCGACAGATTTAGGTTCTTTGATGGGTTGCAAGTTTGTGCGATCGACTCTTGCGACAGATTTAGGTTCTTTGATGGGCCGATCGGGTTGATAAGTTTTTGCCAAAAATTTCGATTGTTCGTTGATTTGATTGAGTTCAGGCTTTTCTTTGGGCTGTATATCGACTCTGGCGACAGATTTAGGTTCTTTGATGGGCCGATCGGGTTGATAAGTTTTTACCGAAGCTTCGGATTTTTGGTTGATTTGGTTTAGTTCAGGCTTTTCTTTAAGCTGCATACTTGTTCTCCAAATGTTTTACACGAGAGGTTTTTAGACGATTGTTCGTTTGAGGAGATGTGCGATATTCGGCTTTGAGGTAGCGCCTCTTTGACCTTCGATCGAGGATTTGCCAACCTGGGCGATCGCACTTTCTACCATATTTCTATTAAATCACGTCACTATTTGAGAACATGAGTGAGTTCTCATCGACTTCTCATCGACTTTAGACATTAGTGGTATTTAATAGCGCGACTGACTATAATTGAATAAATGATTAGAGGAACGGTAAGTTATGGCTGTGCAGTTGCTCAAAAGACTTTTCACCGTAGAAGAATACCATCATATGAGTAAAGCTGGGATTCTTTCCGAGGGCGATCGCGTAGAATTGATAGAAGGAGAACTTGTTGAAATGGCTGCTATTGGAACTCGTCATGCTTCATCTGTGAGGCGCTTAGCCAGACTGTGCAGCCAAATTCCCGAAAATTTGGCTACTTTTGACGTGCAGAACCCCGTCCAGTTGAGCGATCGCACGGAGCCACAACCTGATATAGTATTGCTGCAACCTCGCGCCGATTACTATTCAACCGCCCATCCCCTCCCATTGGAAGTTTTACTGTTAATAGAAGTAGCTGACAGTTCCATAGATTATGATAGAGATGTGAAACTTCCTATTTATGCCCGATCGCAAATTCAGGAAGTATGGATTGTCAATTTACAGGAAAACTGCTTGGAGGTTTACCGCCAGCCGACTGTTAACGGTTACAGTTTAATGCTCAGGTTTTGGCGGGGCGACGAAGTTTCGCCGCTGGCTTTTCCCGAATTTGTAGTTAGTGTGGATTTGGCGATCGGCTAAATTGGGATTATTTGCATTGTAGGCGATCGCAAAAATACTCCTCATACAAACTGCATCTCGCACTGCAATAATTGCCCTCCAGTTTCACCAACCCCATACTATTTAATTTAAACCCTAATTCTAACTTCAATCTAACCGGATTTGAGACACTCACAACCTCTCTCATCGCCTCGATTAATTCTGGATATTTTTCTAAATTCCACAAATGCCGGCGCAAATGATCGCTGTAAATTCCTGCCTCCGTTGTCGCCGATTTCACCAAATTATTTAAAGTCACATCTTGACAGACAATGCGATACATAGCCAGCCGCACTAAATAGGGATGTCCTCCTACTAACGCCATCAATTCTGCAACTTCTGTCGCACTCCAATTCAGTTTGTGTCGCGCTGCTAACTCTTGCACTTGCTGCGAGCTAAACTCCGACAATTCGATCGGCAATCCGACATTAAACGGCGACTTATTGACATCCAGCGGGATATAAACTTCCGTGGAATGTACTACAATTAAACGAAACTTTTTCCAAATATCTCGCCGTTTTGCTTCTTCGTGCAAAGCGCGCAACAACCCAAAAAAGTCATCGGCAATTTCCGGCGATTCAAAAAGGCGATCGCACTCATCCAAACCCAATGTCAGAGGTGGTGACGATTCCGACAGCAAATACTGTTCAAAAAAAGCTTTACAGCACTGATTGCTGCCAATTAAATCTGCTAATTCCCAGCATTTAGGTAACTGATCCAGCATTCCCAACTCTTGACCGACGCTAGCACAAAACCACTGCAAAAATGTATCTGAATTCGCGAAAACTCTCCTATTTGCTAGCTGGAAACTCAGCGCTACCGTGCGAGAACCTTGCTCTTCTGCATGATGCAAAATCCGCGCCATTAAAGAAGTTTTCCCCATCTGTCTGGGTGCTTTGATGCGGATCAGGGCTCCCGGTTGGGCGATCGCCTCGTAACAGCGGGATTCTATCGGAGGGCGATCGATATAAAAGCGAGAAGCTAAATCTACCTGTCCTCCCGGCAATTCTGGCGCGGCTGCTGGTATGGGTTGAATTATCGAATTTTTTGTGCTAGGAATTTCGCTCAAATTGACAGCTAATTCATGGTCTGCATTTAAGGATGTGCGACCTTCTTTAACTACGGTTAAAATTTCTGAAATTAACTTTGATGAGTCGGCCGCAGACCGCCAATGCCAAGACTGGACTCCTGCTAAATAATGCAATAAATCAAAAGAAAATGGTGCATTTAATTCAATGCAAATTGGTAATATCGCTGGTTTTTTATTAGTTAAACTGTGCAATTCTTGGGCTAGCTGTACTTGTTCTAAGATCATTTCGCTAGCGGCATATTCTGCGGAGATCGGTAATAGCAAATAATCGCAAAGCTTTAAATATGAGTTGTCTTGGCTGCTGTTGTTAACTAAAAAGACTTCGTGGCTAGCAAAAGTCAAAGCTTGGTGCAATTGTTGAATCAGGGTGTGGTTTGGGTTCGCAAGCGCGTTAGCGTTAGCGAAGCGATCCGAAGGAAAGCCCGCCCCTACGGGAGACTCATCAACGAAGAGGATCGCAATTTTGGCTATTTTGGCTGCTATCGACTGTGTTTCTACCGATTCGCACTGGGTCTCAAAATCGGCTATATCGCGCCATTCCTGGCCCAAGCCGCGACAAATTTCGATGAAATTGGCATAATCCACAGGTTTGCCATTCAGGAAATGACTGACAGTAGATTGGGCTATCCCTAAATCCTCAGCCAAGATTTTCTGACTGGGAAAGCCATTTCTCAGCAGAGACGATTTAACTGCGGGAATGTACTGGAGATGCAGCCTGAGCGATCGAGGCATTGCTTATAACGATCGAAACACTAAAACCATGATAAATGCCTATTGTCCCTAAAGTCGATAAAAAGTCGATGAAAAGTCGATGAATTCTCAAATAACTCACTCGTCAACTCAAATAGCGGCCTGATTAGATGAGAAACAACAAGGTTGAATCCCATCAAAACGAGGTAAAAGCATTGTGTATTCTCTCCTAATTTTGTCGCTGGCGTCAGCTACCGATCAACCAGGTTTCGCCTTCACACCGCCGATATTGTTGCTGGGAGTTGTGCTAAGTGCGATCGATCTATTAATTCAAAAAACTCAGCCACAAAAATACAGGTTTTATTTGCCAATAATGGGAGCTTCTGCTCTTATTGAATCATGGATTTTGTGGGGAAATTATGATGAATGGAGGATAATAAATGAAGAAGATTTGAACGGGCATTTTAACTCGTGGAATTTTGACATATTATTATGGATGGGGATATTTCTCGCCCTGAGTATCTGCTTTCGACCAATTTTTATGAGAGTCAGAGGACGCAATTTCAATGATTGCTTAGTATTTTTGATAGTTTTTTGGATACTAGTCACGATCGCTCTTCCATCATTTCTTCTTAAGGTAAATAAGGCTAAGCAATCGGAAGCTAAACAGTATATTAGTTCAATGAACAAAGGTCAGCAAGCTTATTATGCAGGAAACAGTGCTTTGACCAATTCTTTTGATGCTTTAGAACTTGGGTTTAAAACAGAAACAAACAACTACAAATATTCAATTTGTGCAACTAAAACAGCATCAATTCATTACGCAGTAGCCAAAGAATCGATGCTTAAAAATTATGTCGGCGGTGTCTTTATAGTTCCTGTATATTCAAATTCTGCCAAAGATGAAATGATGACTGAGACCATACTCTGCGAAGCTGAAGATAACCGTTTAATTAAATTTAAACCAGCAGATGAACCAGCGGAACCAACTTATCAAAATGGCGAGGTTATTTGCGGTAAAGGCACAACAGAATTGACCAGATAATCTAACTAAGCAACTCTCACAATATTTCAGCTTGATAACTAATACCAGATCCGAGTTTTTTACCCCCTTTATTCTTTAATCGGCGCAGGCCGATTTTGTTTGTGTAGTAGCGGTTTCAACCGCCGAGTGTTATGGGCTTTAAATGCTGTACCGATATCGTTTGTAAGTTCGACAGTCCGACAGGGAATGAATTCCCTGTCTCATAGCGAAAGTCCTCTCAAAGAGGACTGAAAAGCCAATTAAATAAACCTCTTAATCCTCAATTTTAAATCTAAAAACTCCAATCTCAAATCAATAATTACCAATCTAAAATCTCAAATCTAAAATTGATAGTCGGTTAAAACCGACTTTCGCATTGAGGCAGGGGTTTAAACCCCTGCCGGACTGCGGGTTTGACCTTAAATTGACTGCTAACCGCCCCAAGTCGATGCAAAGTCGATGAAAAGTCGATGAATTCTCAAATAACTCACTCACCAACTCAAATAGCCACCTGATTAGATGAGAAATAACAAGGTTGAATCATATCAAAACGAGGTAAAAGCATTGTGCATTCTATCCTAATTTGGTCGCTGGCATTAGCCACTAATCAACCGGGTTTCGCTTTCACACCGCCGATGTTTTGGTTGCTGCTGGGGGTTGTACTAAGTGCGATCGATCTATTTATCCAAAAAACTCAGCCCCAAAGATACAGGTTTTACCTGCTGATGATGGGGGCGGCTGCTCTAATTTCATCCTTTATTTTGTGGAGAGGATCGGTAGCATTTCAGTTTAGTTGGGCGAATGTAATGTATGAAGATTTTGACTGGCAGATATCCTACTGGATGGGAATCTCTCTCGCCCTGAGTATCTGGATTAGACCGATTTTCATTGTTCGCAAAAAGTTTGTGATTCCCGAAGCCACCGCAGCCACAACTATCTCCGAAATTTTATCGGGAGAAATCGGAATGGTGATTTATGAAGGTGCTTCTTGGAAAGCTCGCAATGAAGATTCCCAAGGAATCGCACCCAGACAAAAAGTTTACGTTTTGCGCCGCGAAGGAAACACGTTGATTGTCATACCTGACAGATTAATTAGCAACAGTTAACTGCTCAATCAATCGGCGATTGAAATCGCTTCTTGTCAAACAAAGTCCGCCTGCGCAGACTAAGAAATCAAGATCGAGCGGCGATTGAAATCGCTTCTTGTCAAACAAAGTCCGCCTTCGCGGACTAAGAAATCAACTTTCAACTTCAACTATTTACCAGGAGATTCACTATGTATCAGTATTTTTTGATGGTGTTGTTTGCAATCACCGGAGTATCTTTAATCAGCAGCGTTAAAATTGTCCGTCAAGGAGATGAAGCTTTAGTTGAGATTTTCGGAAAGTACGATCGCAAAAAACTCGAACCGGGTTTGACATTTCTGATTCCCTTTGTCGAAACAGTTGCTTACAAACAAACTCTGCGCGAGCAAATGTTAAAACTGCCACCGCAACAATGTGCAACTCGCGATCGGGTTTTTGTCACTCTTGAATTTATTGTGTACTGGCGAATCATTGACTTAGAAAAAGCTTCCTACAAAGTGCAGAATCTCAAAGAAGCTATGTTCAATATGCTGATTCTTTCGATTCGGACTCAGATTGCTCAATTAAGTGTCGAGGAACTTCATACAGCTCGCCATCAACTCAATAATACTTTAGTGGAGGAGTTGGATACAACGACCGATCCCTGGGGTGTGAAGTTTACGAGGGTGGAATTGCGCGATT
Organism: Microcoleus sp. N9_A1; assembly: GCF_036701795.1. Classification (NCBI taxonomy): domain Bacteria; kingdom Bacillati; phylum Cyanobacteriota; class Cyanophyceae; order Oscillatoriales; family Microcoleaceae; genus Microcoleus; species Microcoleus sp. N9_A1. The sequence continues at coordinate 110,479 of NZ_JAUBRI010000009.1, read as the reverse complement.
TTGTAGTCGGCACTAAAGCGATTAAACCCGAATATTCCGACAAAAAAGAAGCACAAAAGTTGCGATATTAGAGATTAGTATTTCCTCGTCTTCCTCGTTCCTCCTCGTTGCCAGGCTCTGCCTGGTAACGCAGATCCAGAGGCTCTGCTTCGCTGCATTTAATTGAGATTTTTAGGACTAAAGTCCTGACTACAAACAAAGAGGATGCAATACCATGAGTAAAGAAAAATTTCCGTTATCTAGCCTTTCACTTTATCGTTACGAATGCTTGTTGTTTTTAATCTACGTCGGAGTAATTGGCGTGCTAGCTCGCCCCTCATTTATTGATCGGGTAATTCTGGAAATTCCATCGGAACCAAAACATTATCTTAGCTCACTGAACAGAGAGCAAAAAGCCTATTTTGCTCAAAAAAACACTTTTGCTAATTCTGTTGAAGCGTTGGGAACAGGCATTCAAACTGAAACCCCAAATTACAAGTATTTAGTTCGCGCCACCAAGCAAGCAGCATTTAATTACGGAGTATCCAAGCACTCAAAAAGTATAAGTTATGTCGGCGGTGTCTTTGTATTTCCTGCTAAAGAAGTTGAGCCAAATGCTGCCAAACATGAACTCAAGACAATAGCCATATTGTGCAAAGCTGATTCTCCCGGTGCAATTCAACCGCCAGAACCGACTTATCAAAATGGTAAAACTGCTTGCAGTAAAGGCACGACAGCAGTAACAGAATAGTCGAATTCTAGGGCGGATAATGACAGCCGATTACGAGTTCAAATCGGTATTTAATTGACTTTTTAAGGACTAAAGTCCTTACTACAAACAAATAGGAGACTAATACCATGCGTCAAGAAAATTCTAAGCCAGTTAATGGTTGCGGATGTTTAGTGCTTTTAATGTGCATTGGAGTATTGACCGCGATCGCTCTACCATCTTATCTGAGTAGTGTAAATGGTGGTAAGCAATCGGAAGGCAAACAGTATATTAGTTTTATGAACAAAACTCAGCAAGCTAAATTTGCAAAAAAAGGTGCTTTTAGCGATCATATTCCTGATTTAGGACTTGACATTGAAACAAAAACAAAATGGTACAAATATTCAATTCGCGCTACTGATAAGGCAGCCTTTAATTACGGAGTATCCAAGCAAGAAGGACCTAAAAGTTATGTCGGCGGTGTGTTTGTAGTTCCTGCTAAAGCAGTTGAGCCAAATGCTGCTAAAGATGAAATGACAACAACATCCATCTTGTGCGAAACTGATTCTGACGGTACAATTGAACCAGCAGAACCAATTTATCAAAATGGCAAAGTTATTTGCGGTAAAGGCACAACCGAAGTGACAAAATAATTTAACTCAAGGCAAAATTATGACAGTCGATTACCAATACCAAATCGGCGGCAGTCTCCCGCAAGATGCACCTACCTATGTGGTGCGACAAGCTGACTCGGAACTTTATCAAGCCCTGAAAGCGGGAGAGTTTTGTTACGTGCTCAATTCCCGACAAATGGGTAAATCTAGTTTGTTGGTGCGAACTGTACAAAAGCTTTCGGCTGATGGCGTTGCTTGTGCTACGATCGACCTTTCGGACATTGGCAACCAGCAAGTCTCTCTAGACAAGTGGTACGGCGGCGTTGCTTACAAACTTTTGTGCAATTTCAACCTGTTTAACGCGGTCGAGTTTATGACTTGGTGGCGGGAGAGAGAATTGATGTCCCCAGTCCAACGTTTAGGAGAGTTAATTGAAGAGTTATTGCTGGTAAAGATTTCTCAAAACATTGTCATTTTTATTGATGAAATTGATAGCATTCTCAGTTTTAAAGAATCGCTAGATGACTTTTTTGCCTTGATTAGGTCTTGCTACAATAAACGGGCGCACAAATCAGAATATCAGCGGTTGACATTTGTTTTGCTGGGAGTCGCTACGCCGTCGGATTTAATTAGCGATGCCACTCGCACGCCGTTTAATATTGGTCGCGCGATCGAACTTCAGGGTTTTAAGTTACACGAATCTTTGCCTTTGGTTAAGGGGTTTGAGGGTAAAGTTGACAATTATCAAGAAGTTTTACAAGAGATTTTGGAGTGGACGGGCGGTCAACCGTTTCTGACTCAAAAGCTTTGTAAATTGATTGTTCAAGGGCAGGAATTAGGAAGAATGACTGAAGTCCTTACTACGAACCGATTGTCGATTGGGGAGATAGTGCAATCTCAGATTATTGAGAATTGGGAAGCTGCTGATGAGCCAGTGCATTTGAAGACAATTCGCGATCGCCTTTTCAGAAGTCAGCACCGCGCCAGTAGGTTATTGGGATTGTATCAAAAAATCTTGAACCCCCCCCAACCCCCCCTTACTAAGGGGGGGCAATTTCAAACCTTATCTCTCCCCAACCAATCTCAAACCTCTTTCTCTCCCCCTTACCAAGGGGGGGCAGGGGGGGGTACAGCCGATGATACTCCCGAACAAACAGAATTGCGACTGAGCGGCTTAGTAGTAAAACGAGCCGGAAAATTAACCGTATCCAACCGCATTTATGCAGCTATATTCAATCAAAACTGGGTAGAAAAAGCACTCTGTGACTTGCGCCCCTATGCCGAATCGCTAACAGCATGGATAGCATCAGATTGTCAAGATGAATCTCGCTTGTTGCGCGGTCAAGCACTGGAAGAGGCTAGAGAGTGGTCGGCAAATAAGAGCTTGAGCGCGCAAGATTATCAATTTTTAGGTGCTAGTCAAGAAGCGGAATTTGCCCGATTTCGCGATCGCGAAAAACAAACTAAAGCTGAAATGGAGCAACTGCGCCGCGAAAAAAAGTTACTAGAGGAACTAGCAGAAGCACAAAAACAGAAAAGAATTACTCAATATAAGTTATGGCGCGAGTACAACCTCAGATTAGCAACTATTACAGGGGCCGCAGCAATATTAATATCAATCCTGATTGTAGCATTTTGGGTGAAACCGTCAATCGAAGAAAGAAATAACAAAATTCTGACTCTCAGCGTACTATCAGAAACGCTATTTGCTGCTGGCAAAAAACATGAAGCTTTGCTAGAAAGCATCAAGGCGGCTACTGAAATTAAGCGATCGCTCGGAGTGAGTTCAGAAATTCAGACGCGAGTGGCGATCGCCCTAGAACACGCAGTTTTCAGCTTCACCGCACGCCGCACTTTCCAGAGTCAAGCCAGCAATCTTGCTTTCACCAGCTTCAGTCCCGACAGCAAAATACTGGCTACGGCTACCGATGACAATGATATCAAACTTTGGCAAACTAATGGAACTTTACAAGCAACATTGACCGGGCATACAGATAAAATTATAAGTGCAATCTTCAATCCTAGCAGTCAGATAGTTGTTTCCGCCAGCGACGACCAAACTGTCAAGATTTGGCAAAACAACGGAAAATTGATGCACAATTTAAAAGGACACAGCGCTAAATTAACCAGCGTTTGTTTGAGTCCAGATGGTAAAATAATTGTTTCAGCCACTGCCGACGGAACTGTTAAACTCTGGCAAATTAACGGGCAAAAATTGTTAAGTTTTAAAGTAAATCAAGGTTGGATAACCCGCGCTACTTTTAGTCCAGACGGTCAGATACTTGCGGCGGCTGGTACTGATGGCATTGTTAAACTTTGGAGTTTGACAAAGGTTGTGGAAAAATTGCAAAAACAGCAGTCAATCGATGCAAGTAGGGATATCAAATTGCTCAAAATTTTACACGTGGAAAGTGATAAAATTATGAATGTAAATTTCAGTCCCGACGGTGCAATGCTAGCGGCTGCAAGTGCTGGAGGAACTGCAAGACTTTGGAGAAAAGACGGCACGCCGGTGAGTATTTTGCAACATACAAGTGGATTGACAAATATTAGCTTTAGTCCCGACAGTCAAACGTTGCTATCTGCAAGCACAGACAAAATGGTGAGGTTGTGGAAAATTGATGGTACATTGATCGGAACTTTAAAAGGTAACAAGGATGCTGTTTGGAGTGCGAGTTTTAGTCCTGACGGTAAGGCGATCGCTAGTGCTAGTGCTGACGGTACGGTGATGCTGTGGAATTTTAATCTTGACGATTTGTTGGTGCAGGGTTGCAAGGTCGCCCGCAATTATTTTCAGACAAATCAGATCGCAAATCAAAACAATCTCCACCTCTGCGACGGGATTGGAACTCAGTCGGAACTCACGCAAAAAAAACCGGGTTAAGAGTCAAACTCTTGAGTTTTCCAGCAAAGTATCTAGGCAGAAACTGGCTTTTTGACCGCCCCTGCGTCTAGGGCTGATATGGTTAAAATTGGTAGCAGCTAATAAGTAATAGGTCAAGGCGATCGGTGTATTCAACTCTAGAGCAAAAGTATCAGCGCCTGCAAAAAGACTTAAGAAACGGAGTCATCGCGCTTGGCGGCATTTTATGCACGGGTACTCTCTGGTATTGGCAGGTGGAAAAATGGTCTTTGCTCGATGCCGCTTACATGACAGTATTTACCCTAGCAACTGTGGGCTACGGTGAACTTCAGCCCCTCGGCCAACGCGGGCGAATGTTTACCATATGCCTGATTTTGATGGGCGTGATTGTGATTGGTTTCATCGTCAACCGCTTTACAGAAGCGCTGATTGAAGGATATTTTCAAGAAGGAGCAAGAATTAGGCAGCAGCGACGATTGGTAGATTCTTTTATCGGGCATTACATTCTCTGCGGTTTTGGGCGCACGGGCCGCCAAATTGCTTTGGAATTTGAGGCCGAAAATATCCCTTTTGTGGTGGTAGATTCGGCGGTGCAGTCGGTTGAGGCAGCTTTGGCGCTGGGGTACACGGCTGTGCAAGGAGACGCGACACTCGATGAAACTTTGCTGAGTGTGGGGATCGATCGCGCAATTTGCATAGTAGCAGCTTTGCCTTCGGATGCCGAGAATTTATACACTGTCATGTCGGCGAAAACTCTGAATCCGAAGGTACGGGCGATCGCCCGCGCCACCACAGAAGAAGCTGTAAAGAAGTTGCAGCGGGGCGGCGCCGATGCCGTCGTATCCCCCTACATTACGGGCGGCAAACGCATGGCGGCGGCTGCTTTGCGCCCTCAAGTTATGGATTTTTTAGATGGGGTTCTGACGGGAACCGATAGTTCTTTTTACATGGAAGAATTTCTGGTAGATCCGAATAGTTGTGTCTACGTCGGAGAAACTTTGAGAAATGCGAAATTGCGATCGCAATCGGGGGCTTTAGTTTTAGCGGTGCGGCGGGCTGACGGCCATTTGATTGTGGGGCCAACTGGAGAAACTGCGATCGAAGGAGGAGATATGCTGATTTGTTTGGGTACTGCCGAACAACTGCGCGCCCTGAATCAAATCCTCAGCCCGCTGAGTTCTCGCGTCCCCCGCCCTCCCAAGTAGTCGCCCGGTAATTATCTATGAGAAATGAGAACTTCTGCCGAATGCCTTCTTCTCTATAGCGGTTATTTCTTGAAGCGAGGTACGCACGCGAGCCGGCCCAGCAATTCCCTTGCATGAACAGGAACCACCAATGGCATAGCCCTATGCCATAGCCCTATGCCCCGGAGCATCTCCTGAAACCTGAGAAAGGCTATATCAATCGCAGTTTAAACCCGCCGCTGCGGCTGTCGGAAATTCGATCGGCACAAAAGTCACCCCAAACTGCTCCTTAGAACACTTGACAATATGCACTAATACGGGACTAAAATTTGTGCGATTGCCCATTGTGTCAAACTGAATTGTTCCGGTGGCTCCGGTGGCGCTAAAATTTGGATGAGCAATAGTTTGTTGTATCCCTTCGCGGCTGGGTTGCTGCTGCCCTTCTATGGCTTGAATCAGCGTCTTCGCCGCATCGTAAGTTAAGGCAGTTCGGTGACTGACATTTCCTTCCCAAAGCTTGCGAGTATCCTCAAGAAATGTGCGATTGGGAGAGTTTAAATGATGCCAAGAAACTGATACAGCCATTTTTTCAAAAGACGGTAACTGACTGGCAGCTTCTAAGGTTTTTTGACTGTATATTCCCCCGGTTCCGACAACCCAATTGCGATCGAGATTGGCTTGGAAAAGTGCCATCGCATTGTTGATTGCGATCGGGACGTGACTCGCACTTAAAACAATCGTTGTTTTTTCTGTTTCCCCGACTTCTTGGATGGCTTTTTTAACGTCAAAGTCGCTTTTGGACAGGTCGAATTCGGTGATATTTGCAATAGTTCCTCCCCGTTCTCTAAACTGTTTTCTGAATTCTTCCCAAAAAGTCGAAGTGGATTCGCTGCTGGAGTTGTAGAAACCAGCTACTTTGGTTTGACCTTGCTTTTCAATCAGATATTTCGTGAATACTTCCACGCTAACTTTAGTCCGAGGAACAGTTCTAAAGAAAAATCTCCGGGGTTTTTCTGTGACTTCTTCCGTTGTAGTGCCTGGGGAAATTAATACTAAATGATTTTGGTTGTAAATATCGACTGTATGGGCTGTCATTTGGTTAGTGTAGTGACCGATAACACCTAAAAGATCGGTGAGTTTGACTAGGGAATTAGCACGGGCGATCGCCTCTGCTTTCAGATTGGCATCAGCGGCAATTATGACTTGTAAACCTTTGCCTTTAATAATTTGATTTTGCTGAACATCTAAACCGTTTAGGTTGCGATCCATCTCAGCATTGAATAATTTTAAATTAACTTCTGTTTGCGCTTGAGCAACTCCCCGCAGGATTTCTTTTGCCAAATCGATTTCGGCTCTACCTTGTTCGTTTATGCGAACGGGAATGATAACAGCGAGCGTGTAATAATCGGCTTTTTTAGCCTTTAACAAGGCATTATTCATGTAGATCAAAGTTTCGGGATCTTTTCGTTCTTGTTCAATCCACGACCTTTTAAAATATTGAAATGCTTCCCGATAATTGGATTTGGCAAATTCATTGATTCCGCTTTGCTTTAATCGAGGAGATGAGGCTTCGAGAATAGATTCTTCGCCGCAGCTTAAAGCATCACCTTGCACGAAAAGGCAAGTTTTTGGGGTAAGAGTGTTGTGGAGAAAAAGGGCGATCGCAATTCCAGCCATAATTCCTGCAAATCCCAGCAGCAGTCGGCGAAAGTGCGATCGACAAAATCGACAAAATCGATCGAACCAATTGGGTTTTGGCGGCGAATTCAAATCGTGCAAAACAGCAGCAACACATTGATAGCGCTCAGGGAAGTTGTAGCGCACCATTCTGTTTAAAATTCTTTCCATACCGTCGCTAATTCTTACCATACGGCCCACAACGATATTGCTATGGCCATCTGTCTCAAAATCAGCAGGACGCAAGCCAGTTAGGCCTTCAATAGCAACAATACCCACAGCATAAATATCGCTACAAAATTGAGGATTGCCAACCAATTGTTCCGCCGGCGCATATCCTTGCGTATAAATAGTTCTGCTTCTAGTCTCTCCCGAATCTGTGATTTCCAAGGAACTGATTTCTTTCACCGCCCCAAAATCAATCAGAACTATTCTGCCATCGCCATCGCGCCGAATTAAGTTAGAAGGAGTGATATCGCGGTGAATGACATTGTGTTCGTGAACAAAAGCGATAACTGGCAAGATATCCTGCAAAAATTCAATTACTTGCGTTTCATTCCATTGGGTATTTGAATTTAATTCTTCCCTCAGCGGATGTCCTTCAATGTATTCTTGAATTAAATAAAAATGGTCATTTTCTGGAAAGCTATCGAATAACTGTGGAATCTGCGGGTGGCTGCCCAATCGGTGTAAAGCTCGAACTTCTATTTTAAATCGCTTTTTTGCTTCTGATAAGAGTTGCGAATTGCTGGGCTGGTTAATTTCCTTAACGACGCACAGGCGGTGATCGGGTATGTCTAAATCGATAGCTAGATATGTCCTTGCAAACCCTCCCCGACCTAATTCACGGACAATTTTGTAACGTTTCCGCAGGATATCTCCTGGTTGCAGACACATAAATTTTTTGTTATTCTTGAACAGGCTGCGATTGTCCAGTTTGATTATACCGTATTTTTACAGAGATTTTTGTTGAGTTTCTGTAAAGTTTTATCAAAACTATAGTGATTCCAAGTGCGATCGCTATAAATACTTGATTTAGTTATGCCAGATCGCATTCTACTGGGCGCAAACAGCGGTATTCTTTAATAACTTGGGCTGCTAAAATTGCTTTAGGTTAATCAATTGCCCGGGGAAACGATATTACTTTTTTAAGCAGTCGGACTTTGACGACGGATCGACAGTAAACTCTCTTAAATTACATCTGCGTTTATCTGTGTTTATCTGCCTGACATCTGCGGTTGACATATTAATCAAATATTTATGCAAAAAGTCTAAGGTGCGTCGCAGCTCGAAAAGTCGATTGAATGCAGGGATTAAAGAATGGCGACGCACCCTACAAATACTGTTACATTATTTTCATAATTGGTATAAAAATGCCCTCAGCAAGTCGCCGAGGGCATTTTTAGGTCGTTAAACTGCGTTTTGGGCGACAGATTGACGATCTATTTATTGCTTTGGTTTCGTAAAAATCGCTCAAACCCAAAGCCGATGGTGGGATTTGAACCCACGACCGTTCGATTACGAATCGAATACTCTACCCCTGAGCTACATCGGCACAGACAATTTTCAATTATAGCACAACTATAGCGAAAAAAGCAAGGAGTTGTAGAATTTAATTCACAACTCCACAACTCCTAGCTCACCAATAGTTAAACGGTCACTTCCGTGTCAGTTGAGCCGCCTCTGGCCCCGGAATAAACCAAACCCCGCTGCATATCCAGCGTCAGCATAGTTCCGTCCCGAATTACCCGTGTCGCCTTCTCTACACCCACCATCACCGGCACGCCCAAGCGCAAACCGATAATCGCGGCGTGAGAAGTCAAACTTTCCTCCTCCGTCACCACACCGGCTGCTTTGCGAATCATATCCACAAACTCGGCGCTGGTGCGTTCTACTACCAAAATGTCTCCAGGGTGGAAATTCGCTACATCCGCAGCAGTGCGAGCCACCCTCGCCATGCCGCTCACCGATCCCAAACCGACACCGGTGCCTTTGCCTAAAACCGCTGTCACTACTTCAACTTTGATCAAATCCGTCGATCCGGCAACCCCTTGCAGAGTACCGGCGGTCATCACCACTAAATCTCCGTCGCACACTAACTCTTTTTCCTGGGCGACTGTCATGGCAGAGTGAAATGTCTGGCCTGTGGAGGGCAAATCCAGCACCAGCAGGGGTTTTACTCCCCATACTAATTGCAGTTGTCTGGCTACGTCTACGTGAGGAGTAACTGCCAAAATCGGAGTTTTGGGTCGGAACTTCGAGACATTTCGGGCTGTGGCGCCGGTTTTGGTCAGCGTCATGATAGCCGCCGCGTTCAACTGTTCGGAGATTTGGCTGACTGCTTGGCTGATACCGTTGGGGATCGATCGACCAATATCTTCTACATTCCTAATATTGCGTTTAATTCCTTCCCTCTCCATCCGCACCGCAATTCTCGCCATCGTCGCCACCGCTTCGACGGGGAACTTGCCGACTGCAGTTTCATTCGAGAGCATCACCGCATCAGTTCCGTCAAGAATGGCGTTTGCCACGTCGGAAATTTCGGCGCGGGTGGGACGAGGATTACCTACCATGCTGTCGAGCATCTGGGTAGCGGTAATTACGGGAATCCCCATGCGGTTAGAAGTAGCAATCAAGCGCTTTTGCAAAATCGGCACATCTTCGGCGGGCAGTTCCACTCCCAAATCGCCCCGGGCGACCATCACGCCGTTGCACAGGGCCAGGATTGCTTCCATTTGTTCGATCGCCTCGTGCTTTTCGATCTTAGCAATCACCGGTACTTGCTTGCCCGCACTGGCTATCAGCTCTTTAATTTCGAGCATATCCTGGGGATTCCGCACAAAGCTCAGGGCCACCCAATCGACACCTTGGTCGAGCCCGAACATTAAATCTTTGCGGTCTTTGTCAGTCAGCGCCTTAATTGACAGGTAAACTCCCGGAAAATTCACGCCTTTGTTGTTGGAAAGCGGCCCGCCGACTACCACGCGGCAGTACAATTCCCGCGAACTGCGGTCTACTTTTTCGACCCGCATTTCCACTTTCCCGTCGTCGAGCAGAATCACTGCTCCCTCTGGAACTTCGTCTGCTAGTGGGTCGTAGGTGACGGAAGAAATGAGCTCGGTGCCGGGAACTTGGCGACTGGTGAGAATGAAAGGATCGCCGTTTTTGACAACTATAGAGCCTGTCTCAAAGCGCCCTAAACGAATTTTCGGGCCTTGGAGGTCTTGGAGGATGGCAACCGGCTGGTTGAGTTCAAAGGATGTTTGCCGGATTAAGCGAATGCTGCGCTGGTGGTCTTCTTCTGTTCCGTGGGAAAAGTTGAGTCGCAAAGTTGTGGCACCGGCTTCTATGAGCTGGCGCAGCACTTGTGGGTCCGAAGTTGCTGGGCCAATGGTGGCGACGATTTTAGTCCGGCGTAGGGCTTTTGGCAATTGCATCAGCGGTGTTCTGGGGAGGCAGGTGGATTTCTTGTTTAAATTTCGGCTAACGTTTCATTTTTGCACTACAAGCAATGACGCTAGTCTCAAGTCTTAAAAATTTTGATTGTCGTCAAAACAGCAGGTATTGAACAATATATAGAATATCTGACTTTTTACCCATCGGTAATCTTTTCTTGGGGAGCGCCCTTTTTTGCAAATTTTTCTGCTCTCAGGCTTGACATAAATACAGACATACCCATTGATTTTATTTGGTCTGCTGAGCTCTTTTGGCTAATCTAGCACTGGTATCCTTGCACAACAGCAACACTTTGCTGTTTGTGCAGAGGCTAGTTTCTGGCGATCGCACTCTGTTGTTTCATGGCTTTAGGCTGAGGTTCCTGACAAAACTTTACTATTGTCTGGCTTGTATCTTATACTACGCAAGTGTGAAATATTAAGGAGTCTTAACAAAGATGTCGGAGGCAGGACGGCCGCTGACAGTGCCGAAAGAGTTTCTGAGTCCTCCCGGTGACTTTAATCCGACGCTGCTGCTGTTTTTGAGTGCATTAGCGATTCTCGTGATTTCTAACTTGGGTTTCTGGTGTTGGGGATGGCCACAGTGGTGCTGTTTTTCGCTGAACGTGTTGGCTTTGCACATGGCCGGAACTGTGATTCACGATGCGTCTCATAATGCAGCCCATCGCGATCGCACAGTTAATGCTATTTTGGGACACGGTAGCGCGCTGATGTTGGGTTTTGCTTTCCCGGTGTTTACGCGGGTACATATGCAGCATCACGCCCACGTCAACGACCCAGAAAACGATCCAGACCATTATGTTTCTACTGGCGGGCCTTTGTGGTTAATTGCTGCGAGGTTTTTTTACCACGAGATTTTCTTCTTTAAGCGCAAACTGTGGCGGAAATACGAACTTTGGGAATGGTTTTTCAGCCGCTTGTTTGTAATTGGAGTGGTTTATATCTCAATTCAATACGACCATTTGGGTTACGTGCTGAATTTCTGGTTTTCTCCTGCTTTGGTGGTAGGATTAGCCTTGGGCTTATTTTTTGATTATTTGCCGCACCGTCCGTTTCACGAGCGCGATCGCTGGAAAAATGCCAGAGTATATCCGAGTCCAATTCTGAATATTTTAATTTTGGGACAGAACTATCATTTGATCCATCATTTGTGGCCTTCAATTCCTTGGTACAATTACAAGCCAGCTTACGAAGCTGTGAAGCCGCTGTTAGATGAAAAGGGTTCTCCTCAAAGCCTGGGAATATTGGAAGGGAAAAAGGACTTTTGGAGTTTTATATATGACATTTTTTTAGGGATTAGGCTGCATCACAAGAAAGCCATTGATTGATCTAAAACCCGGTTTCTTCGAGAAGCCGGTTTTTTTTTAGAAAGTGATTTTCTTATTTTTCTGCAGTTATTGTATATTGTAGGGTGCGTCAGTTTACTATAGCGCAATACGCTATGGATATAAGATCTATCTTATGAATTTTGGCGAGGATCGCGCTTAGGAGGATGCCACCCTGCACTAATCCATAAACGACGAGCTTTGATAATCGCTCTTTCATTATGATATCGATCGTTAAGGTCTAATCGATCGCAAGTCCCCCTACCTGTTGGAGTAATACCGATTATTTCTAAACCATCTACAGACTAGATAAAATGATCGAACCATTGCTGTTGACGTGGATTAAATAAAGTTACTTCCTGTTCAGTTGCTGGATCAGTACCAGTAATAAAGTTATAGCGATTATTATTACAGCGATGACAAGCTAAAGCTAAGTTTTCGAGTTCATCACTACCACCAATTGATCGAGGTAAAATATGATCTATCGTAAATAAAGTAGAGCTACTTTATTCGGCAGAATGGCAATATTCACAAAAAAAACTAGCCCTACTTCTTACTAAATTTCGAGTAGCACGGTTTATGGACATGAGGCTGCTATAACTTTAGCGTTAATTAAGGTAAAAATCCGATCCAGTTCTAGTAAGCTTGCTAGTTCTACAACCTCTTCTGAATTTAAAACATTAGCCTTTTTTCCCTCGGCCAGTTCTTCCAATCTAGCTTGCAGATTTTCGGTAAATTTGAATAAGCAAAGATTTCTGACTTTCTGAATTGATATGTCACTATCAATCCAGTAGGAAGGTTGTACCATAAGTTCAGCTATCATGGTTATTTAATGACTTAATTACTAATTTTAAACACTAATTTTACCATAAAATTGAGTCGATTTTATTTTTTCTGGGTTAATTTTTATAAAGTTTATAGAGGATAGTTTGTAGAGAAACGGAAGAGCGTCTGTATCGTTTCCCATTTCTTAAAAGTGGGCTAACTCAGTTAAAAATAAACCCACCGTTGCTGGTGGGTTAACTCTTGAATCAATCAAAAAGTGATTTTCTTATTTTTCTGCGGCAAGCGCGACGGCTAAATTCCAATCGGGGCGCAAATTTTGAGCTCCGCGCAAATAAGGATGATAAATTTCGGTATGTGCCGGCCAATTGATGTGAATTAAAAAGCGGATGCAGCGTTCTAAAGAACCCTTAACGTGCATTTGTTGGACATCCAACAAAGGAACATTGCACCAGCGGGGACGTTCGCGGGCGATCGCAGCCGGAAAGATAGCATCCAAATCGCGGGTGACAGAAAACGTAGCACTAATCATTAATTCCGGCTCTAAATTATTTCTTGTTTCTAATTCATCTAACAATTCTCTCACCGATTCTCGAATTGCTTCTACCGAATTCTCGCTGGCAGTTGTTGCCCCGCGAATCGCCCGCACTTGCCATTCCACGCAAATATTCTCCATTTTTTTGTCAGTTGTCAGTTGCTAGTTGTCAGTAGTCAGTTGTTAGTTGTTAGTTGTTGGTTGTTAGTTGTTAGTTGTTAGTTGTTAGTTGCAATTACCAATTACCAATTACCACTGCCAACTGCCAACTGCCAACTGCCAATTACCAATTACCACTGCCAACTGACTACTGCCAACTGCCAACTGACTATTTAATCACGGACGATACAGCCACAGCGGCAAACCGCTAGTAGAAAGCTCGAATTCCAGCAAGTTTTTGTAAGCTGAAAGCCCGGATGTATCCAGACTACTCCCCAAGACGCGATTTAGGAAAGGTTTTTGTTTTTCTAGGGTGCAGCATTCGGTTTTTTCGGGGTCTAGGCCTGCGAGTTCGGCTGTCCAGCGGCGAGCGTCCTCTTCGGTTCCAAGTCGATCGACTACACCCAATTCTAAGGCTTGCTGACCGCTAAAAATGCGACCGTCGGCAAAGGTTTTGACTTTTTCAACTGGGAGTTTCCGGGCTTCGGCGACGGTTTCGACGAATTGCTGGTAGGTGGTGTCGATCAAGTCTTGCAGAATTTGCTGTTCTGGCTCGGTTAATTGTCGATCGAATGCCAAGATATCTTTATACGGCCCCGATTTAATCACCTGAAAAGAAACGCCGACTTTTTCTAACAGCCCTTCTAGGTTGTTACCCCGGATAATCACGCCAATGCTGCCGGTAATTGTACCCGGATTGGAAACGATATGGTGAGCTCCCATGCCGATATAGACTCCGCCAGAAGCTGAAATATTGCCGAAACTGGCGACTATTTTGATTTTTTCTTGCAAACGCTTGAGCGCGCTGTAAATTTCCTGGGAATCCCCGACTGTGCCGCCGGGGCTGTCTATCCGCAGCAGCAAGGCGGGAAATTTGCGTTCTTCAACGGTTTTGAGAGCTTCGAGAACTCGTTTGCGGGTTTCTCCGGCGATGGCTCCGGTGACTTCGATACGGGCGATTTGTTTGCGGTAGCGGGGCTTGAATGGCCAAATCATGGGCAGTTTACAGGCAATGTGGAATTTTGTAGCTAACTTCTAGTGTGACTCATCTGAAGGTATTCGTCGGGCCCGCACGGGGGCAGGGGTGCCAACAAGCGCGTTCAGCCCGCAGTCCGCCAGGGGTTCAAACCCCTGGCTAATAGCAAAAGTCCTCTAAAAGAGGACTGATGAGTGAGTTCTGCAGTCCTCTTTTAGAGGACTTTCGCTTTGAGGCAGGGAATTAATTCCCTGCCGGATCAAAGGTGTGGCGTTAAGTTCGATCGCACTTAACCCACCTTCGATCTATAATTGTAAAAATTGCTTAACAAATCTACATCATTCCCGTGAGAGCCACTCTCATCAATTATTTGGAGCCTCCGCCATGCAGCTAAAAATTACCGATTCTAAACTGCCCTTTGCGCCGCTATTGCTAATCGCGCCGTTTTTCCTGTGGGGAACCGCGATGGTAGCGATGAAAGGGGTGATGCCACACACGACACCGCTGTTTGTGGCTGTCGTGCGTTTATTACCTGCGGGCGTGTTGGTGTTGCTGGCGGCGGCATTGATGGGAAAACAGCAACCGCAGGGTTGGAAAGCTTGGCTGTGGATTTCGTTGTTTGCTTTGGTTGACGGTACTTTGTTTCAAGGCTTTTTAGCCGAAGGTTTGGCGAGAACCGATGCGGGTTTGGGTTCGGTGATGATTGATTCTCAACCGCTAGCTGTGGCGATTTTGTGTTTGTGGCTGTTTCAAGAAAAAATTGGATTTTGGGGCTGGTTGGGACTAGCAATCGGCGTAGTTGGGATTAGTTTAATTGGTTTGCCTGATGGCTGGATTTTGGGGCTGTTTCATCCTGAAAGCGCGCAGGTTTCTGGGGGTATGGAACAGTTCTTTGAGGGTGGGGAATGGTTGATGCTGTTGGCGGCTTTGTCGATGGCTGTGGGTACGGTTTTGGTGCGCTGGGTTTGTCGCTATGTTGACCCGGTGGTGGCGACGGGCTGGCACATGATTTTGGGCGGTTTGCCGCTGTTAGCACTTTCGGCTGCAACTGAGTCTGAACAGTTTGTGAATATCGATTTTTCGGGCTGGATGGCGTTAGGTTATTCTACCGTGTTCGGAAGTGCGATCGCCTACGGTTTATTCTTTTATTTTGCTTCTAGCGGCAGTTTGACGAGTTTAAGTTCTCTTACCTTTCTTACCCCAGTTTTTGCTTTGCTGTTCGGCAATTTATTCTTGGGTGAAGTCTTGAATCCGCTGCAATCGATGGGAGTCGGGCTGACGTTGGTGAGTATTTATTTGATCAACCAGCGGGATACTTTGGCCGAGAAGTTGGGAAAAGTGCGGAAGGGTGAAGCTAATTCTGAGGAGAAAGTGCAGTTATTAGAGTCGTCTGAGTTGAAGAAAGTTGAATTTCCCGTGAAATTACGAGCTACAGAGTTGGAGTCGGAAGTTTAGATTTAGATTGCATTCTCAAGGCAATTAAATGTGTCCCGCAAAACAGCTTAATTTACATTAAAAATCGTCCTCTGGTTCTACAGCAATATTTCTGTTTTCAAGTTCTTCTATAAAGACTTTGAAACTCGGATTGTCTGGGTAACTGGCTCTTAAAACCTTCTGCTTGCAGTATTTGCGGGCTATTTGTCGATAGTAGTCAGGATTTTTAGCATTGCGATCGATTGTAAAACTATCTTTTCTACTAAGCTGCTGGTTTAATGTATCCAAACAATTTATCAACTTAGATTTTCTCTTATCTGTATAGTACAGCGGCAGCAACCAGCACTCAATAGAATGTACGGATATGGCAAATACGATCCGCTGTTCGTATTTTCTGTAAAAATCTTCCCCTATCAAACCTTTAAACTTATCGATGACTTTTTCAATCAACTGCTGAGGAGTTAACTCACCATTTTCATCTTGCTTGGGGATATTATAATCTTCTGAAACATCAGTATCTATTTGGATAATGATATATTCGATAAATTGAAATGCTTCCTTAAAATCTGTTGACTCGCAGTAAGCAATAACTTGACTCCAGCCTCCATAATTATGAGATTTATTATCATCATCTTTATCTCTTTCTGGTTGAAGCGGTCTAATATCTAGATCGGGGTTATTGAAATATCCTGCTAAAATACTTTCAATCACAATCTGGTCAGTCAATCCCTCAGTAATTAATCCGAAATTAGTCATATTAAAAATTCTTAGGAAGTCCTCCGATATAGCCCCTCAAAAAAGCCTCGGATAGTTTGACAGGTTCCTGTCCTTCGAGAGGTTCAGGTTTGAGAATGCGTCGGGCTTTGGTATGTCCTAATTGGTTTCGATAAATGACAAACAGCCGCTGTTCCTCATCATCTAAATCTAAACCGTCCAAAACAGCCGGGTTGTGGGTTGTGAATATAACTTGTTTGTCGTGTTTTTTTGCTAATTCGACTAATTCTTGCATTAATCTGCGACACAATCTGGGGTTTAGAGAAGCATCAATGTTATCTATTGCAAAAAATTTAGGAGTGAGAGCGCTAATAAATAAAGTGAAGTAAAAAAGCAAGAATAAAAAGCCTTCATTAGAACTTCTTTGATCGAAGTAAGCTAAATCTGGATCTAAGTATCTATCTTTAATTTGGAGAGAGTTTTGAATACTTGATAAATTGGGAGGAGCTTCAAAATCTTGAAACCAATCTATCAATTGCAGTTTTTTATTGATTTCATTAAGCTGCTCCTGGTTATCTGAATTCAAAACTTTTAATAGTTTAAACAAGCCTTCTCCATTAATCCCTAATGGTTGAATTTGCCCTTCTTTTTCAAAAGTACGTAAGGCGATATTTTCAGGAGAGTAAATGATAAATTCCTGTATTTTAAGTGTTTTGATATTTGTTTTGCGGATAAATTGATATTGTCGATCTCGGCTGTCTAAAAAACTATTATATTCCCAAGCAGCAAGCGGCCTATAGGCTCTTTCTAAATTCCGTTCTTCTTCTGAAATCCCATAGTAAAAATGATTTCTCCATCGAGCATAGGGTGTATTATCGTTATTTAAAATAAACCTTATTTTTATTGTGTCATTATTTCCTCTAATTTCAATGCTGATATCTTTATCTAAATTTTCCTTTTCAAAAGCCGATCGCATAAATTGAGGTTCTGTAACTCTGATGCCCCTAGATGCTAGAAACTCGTTATCCAGCTTATCATCAGCCGCCGCAGAAGCCAGGGCGATCGCCTCTAGGATATTACTTTTGCCGCAGCCATTTTCACCAATCAATACGGTGACTCGTCCTAATTCCAGCTTCAGCTTTTGAATGGACTTATAATTTTCGATTCTGACTTCTCCAATCATAATTCAATCCCATATAATCTTAGTGTACTCATTGTATCTGCGATCGCATGGAGCTCAAAGAACGCCTGCACAGCCATCTGATTCAAATTGTACGCGATCGCAACCCATACCTCGCATCCGAAGGGCATTTTTATGCTCAGCAATACATCCGCGAACAGTTGGCACAGTGGGGCACTGTAGAAATCGACGATTTTGCAGTGCGCGGGCGAATTCATCACAATTTTATCTTGGATTTACCCCCCCTCAGTCCCCCCCTTGGTAAGGGGGGGAAGCAAGAAGGATCGACCCTTGGTAAGGGGGGGAAGCAAGAAAATTTGCCGATCGTAATTGGTGCTCATTACGATTCTGTACCCGGTACGCCTGGGGCTGATGATAATGCTACTGGTGTTGCTGTTTTGCTGGAACTTGCAAGGGATATCGCATCTGGGCCGCTCAAATATCCAGTGCAATTAGTCGCCTTCGATATGGAAGAATACGGTTATTTGGGAAGCAGTCATCATGCAGCTAAATACAATCAACCGCAAAAGTCAATCCGGTTAATGATTTCTTTGGAAATGTTGGGTTATTGCAACCACAATCCTAATTCTCAAAGCTATCCCGCTGGCTTGAAATATTTTTATCCAAATAGTGGCAATTTTATTGCTTTAATTGGCACTTTGCGGACGGTTCCCGATTTGATTAATTTGAGTGGCAAAATTCGCAAATCTGGTCAGCCCTGCGAGTGGCTACCAGTGCCGAATCGAGGTTTAATTGTCCCCGATACTCGTCGCAGCGATCATGTTCCTTTTTGGGATAATGGTTATCCGGCTATTATGGTGACTGATACTGCTAATATGCGAAATCCGCATTATCATCGAGAAAGTGATAGGATTGAGACTTTGGATTTGGATTTTCTGGCTGGTGTTTGTCAGGGATTGGTTGAGGCTATTCGACATTTATAGGAATTTTATTTTAACTGACATTTTGTACCTCGATCGAGAACAGGCAAGATGCCTGTTCCA
>NZ_JAUBRI010000009.1:0-91788 GCF_036701795.1 Microcoleus sp. N9_A1 | reverse complement strand
CAAGAGATAAATTGTATTGTGGGGAGTAGGGGTTGGGCATCCTGCCCGCCCATAAAAGGCTGATTAACATTTATGATCGAGAACAGGCAAGATGCCTGTTCCACAAGAGATAAATTGTATTGTGGGGAGTAGGGGTTGGGCATCCTGCCCGCCCATAAAAGGCTGATTAACATTTATGATGGATAATGATATGAATGCTGTTTTTGACGATCGCACTCGCTGGCAATTCTGGATCGATCGCGGCGGTACTTTTACCGATATTGTCGCCAACAGCCCCGACGGTAAATTAGTCATTCACAAGCTGCTGTCGGAAAACCCAGAACGCTACACCGACGCGGCAGTCCAAGGAATTCGCGATATTTTGAGAATTCCCGCCGACGCAGCTATACCCGCCGCCGAAATTGAAGCGATTAAAATGGGGACGACGGTAGCGACAAATGCTTTGCTGGAACGAAAGGGCGATCGCACAATTCTGTTAATTACTAAAGGTTTCGGCGATGCGCTGAGAATTGGCTATCAAAACCGCCCGAATATTTTCGCGCGTCACATTGTTTTGCCCCAGATGCTGTACGATCGAGTTATTGAAGTTGCCGAACGCTACAGCGCTCAAGGTGAGGAGTTAAGTGGTGTGAATCCTGAATTCATCCCGTGTTTGCAGCAAGCCTACGATGAGGGAATTCGCAGTTGTGCGATCGTATTCATGCACGGCTACCGCTACTCGGAACACGAAAAACAAGTTGCTAAAATAGCGAAAGAAATTGGCTTTACTCAAATTTCAGTATCTCACGAAGTTAGCCCGCTGATGAAATTAGTTTCGCGGGGAGATACTGCGGTTGTCGATGCTTATTTATCTCCGATTTTACGGCGTTATGTCGAACAAGTAACCAGTCAATTATCTCCTGTAGGGGCGGTGCCCCCGTGCCCGCCCTCCCCGTGCCCGCCACCCAAATTAATGTTTATGCAATCGAATGGCGGCTTAGTGGACGCGGCACAATTTCAAGGAAAAAACAGTATTTTATCCGGGCCTGCTGGAGGAATTGTCGGTGCAGTTCAAACCAGCAAAAAAGCAGGTTTCGATAAAATTATTACCTTTGATATGGGCGGAACTTCGACAGATGTCGCCCATTTTAACGGGGAATATGAACGCGAATTTGAGACGGAAATTGCCGGGGTGAGATTGCGATCGCCCGTGATGGCAATTCATACTGTAGCAGCCGGTGGCGGTTCAATTGTATTTTTTGACGGGGCGCGCTACCGCGTCGGGCCTGAGTCTGCGGGGGCGAATCCTGGGCCTGCTTGCTATCGCAAAGGCGGCCCTTTGACGGTGACTGATTGTAATGTGATGTTGGGGAAAATTCAACCGGATTTTTTCCCGAAGGTGTTTGGATTGGATGGAGATTTGCCGATCGCCACTGAGGTAGTCAAGCAAAAATTCGTGCAGTTAGCGGGTCAAATTGGGGGCGAGAAGACACCGGAACAGGTGGCGGAGGGTTTTTTGGCGATCGCCGTGGAAAAGATGGCTAATGCGGTGAAAAAAATCTCGCTTCAGCGCGGTTATGATGTTTCTGAGTATACCTTGTGCTGTTTCGGCGGCGCGGGCGGCCAACACGCTTGTGCGATCGCCGATTGTTTGGGCATGAAACGGGTGTTTATTCACCCCTATGCGGGGGTGTTATCCGCCTACGGTATGGGTTTGGCTGATGTGCGGGCTATTCGCGAAAGGGCGATCGAGCAACAATTAAATGCAGAATTATTACCTGATTTAAATTATATTTTAGCCGAATTGGAGGCTGAGGGAAAGAGGGAATTGAACCGCAGAGGCGCAGAGAACACAGAGAATGAGTCAGAGGTTTTAGTTGTTAGCAAGTTGCGCTTAAAATATCAGGGAAGTGACTCGGTTTTGGCGGTCAGTTTTGCTGACAATATTGAGGCGATGCAGGCTGAATTTGAAGCAGCCCACCGACAGCGTTACAGTTTTATTATGCCAGAAAAACCGCTGATTGTCGAAGCGGTTTCGGTGGAAGTTGTAGAAAGAATGGATGTGCCGGAAGCATCCACAATTTCCCCCTCTGGTGGGACACGCATCTTGCCTGTGCAACCAATTTCAACCGTGCAAATGTATGTTGCTGGCGGGTGGCGGGAAACGCCTGTTTATCAGAGAGACGATTTGCGATCGGGCGACTGCATTAGCGGGCCAGCTACGATCGTAGAAGCAACTGGAACTAATATTATAGAGCCTGGATGGGAAGCGACCATCACCGAAAATAATGATTTAATTTTGAACCGCAGATCCACGGAGATAGACGCAGATCGCATCCGCGTTAATTCGCGTTTATCTGCGGTTGTAGCCGATCCTGTTTTGCTGGAAATTTTTAATAACTTATTTCGGGCGATCGCCGAACAAATGGGCGTTACATTACAAAATACAAGTTCATCCGTCAACATCAAAGAACGCCTAGACTTTTCCTGTGCAATATTCGACAAAAACGGGCAATTAGTTGCCAACGCGCCGCACATTCCCGTGCATTTAGGTTCGATGAGCGAAAGCGTAGAAGCTTTAATTTTAGCACAAAATCATATTATTAAACCGGGTGATGTTTATGTTTCTAACAATCCCTACAACGGCGGCACGCATTTACCAGATATCACCACAATTACTCCCGTATTTGATGATTCTTCCTCTCTTCCTTTGTTTTATGTAGCCTCGCGGGGACACCACGCCGACATCGGCGGCATCACTCCCGGTTCCATGCCTCCGAATAGTAAAATAGTAACTGAAGAAGGCGTATTGCTGGACAACTTTCAGCTAGTAAGCGAGGGAAATTTTCGCGAACCAGAATTAGTGGAAATTCTCACAACTGGAGATTTTCCTGTTCGCAATGTCGCACAAAATATCGCGGATTTGCAAGCGCAAGTTGCTGCAAACAATCGCGGTGTAGCAGAACTTCTCAAGATGGTTGAACATTACAGATTGGAAACGGTACAAGCTTATATGGGCTTCGTGCAAGACAATGCTGAAGAATCGGTGCGGCGGGTAATTGATGTTTTGCAAGATGGCGAGTTTACTTATCCGATGGATAGCGGCGGACAGATTAAGGTAGCTATTACAATTAACAAGTCGGCGCGCCGTGCAAAAATAGATTTTACTGGCACTTCTCCTCAGCAATTTAACAATTTTAATGCTCCGGCTGCGGTGTGTAAAGCGACTGTGTTGTATGTTTTTCGCACTTTGGTAGATGACGATATTCCTCTGAATGCGGGCTGTTTGAAACCTCTGGAAATCATCAATCCTGCAGGCTGTATGCTGAATCCGCGCTATCCGGCGGCAGTGGTGGCGGGAAATGTGGAAACGTCGCAGAATATTACGGATGCTTTGTATTGTGCGCTGGGGGCGATCGCATCTTCCCAGGGCACTATGAATAATTTCACCTTTGGAAATAACCGCTATCAATATTATGAAACAATTTGTGGCGGTTCGGGTGCTGGTGCAAATTTTGACGGTACTGATGCGGTGCAAACTCACATGACTAATTCGCGCTTAACCGATCCCGAAGTGTTGGAATCGCGGTTTCCGGTTTTGTTAGAAAGTTTTGCCATCCGGGCTAATAGCGGTGGGAATGGATGTCATCGCGGGGGTAATGGAGTGGTGCGGCGAGTGCGGTTTCTGGAGGATATGACGGCGGGAATTTTATCGGGGCGGCGGGTGATTTCTCCCTGCGGTTTGCATGGGGGTGAGGTGGGGAAAGTTGGGCGGAATTATGTTGAGAGATTTGATGGAAATGTTGAGGAGTTGGGAAGTACGGCGAGTGTGGAAATGCAGCCTGGTGATGTGTTTGTAATTGAGACTCCGGGCGGCGGAGGTTATGGTACTATTATGCAACCGCAGTAAATAAACTAAAGTTGAGAGGCTAGAGCGATGGCTGACAGTTCTTTCTTTGATGAATCCAGAGATAATTCTTTAGTGAAGTCAGAAATAGTTGCTAAATACTTTTGGGCCTGGGCAAGGGTAATGATTGGTCAAGCCAAAAACAGACAAAAAAATATTGCTTACGTCGATTTATTTTCTGGCCCTGGTTGTTATAAAGACGGTTCTAAGTCTACTCCATTACTTATCTTGGAACGTGCTATTGCAAATCCAGATATGTCACAAATGCTAGTAACCTTATTTAATGATAAGGACTCAAATAATACTAAGTCTCTCCAGCAGGCTATAGAATCAATTCCAGATATAGGAAAATTAAAGCATACACCAATAGTTTTGAACAAGGAGGTTGGAGAGGAAATTGTCCAAGAAATTCAAAAAATAAATAATGTTCCTACACTATTTTTTATTGACCCTTGGGGTTACAAAGGCTTGTCCCTAAAACTCATTGGATCTATGATTAAAGGTTGGGGTTGTGATTGTATATTTTTCTTTAACTATAACAGGATTAATCCGGGGTTAAATAACCCAAAGGTAGAGGAACACATGAACTTTCTCTTTGGTCAGGAGCGAGTAGATTCCCTTCGGAAAGAACTAAAAATGCCACCTGAACAAAGAGAGTCAGCCATCGTTAATGCTATTTGTGAAGCTTTAAAAGATGTTGGAGGATCGCACGTTCAAGATTTCTGCTTCAAAAATGTTAGTGGTAGCCGTACTAGCCATTATCTTATTTTTGTATCTAAGGATAAACTAGGTCACTCAATTATGAAAGATATTATGGCTAAAAAAAGCTCCATTTTTACTCAAGGAGTACCCTCTTTTGAATATAATCAGAGTCAGGCACCAATTCAGCTTTCACTTTTTGATTATCAACCGCTTGATAACCTTGAAAATATGCTCCTTAATGAATTTGCTGGTCAAACACTGACAATGGAACAAATTTATAATCAGCATCATGTTAACAAGCGTTACATTAGTAAAAATTACAAGGAAGCTCTTAATAAACTAGAACAACAAGGTAAAATTATAGCAGATCCACCTGCCAGTAAACGAAGGAAGTACAAAGGAGAAATTACATTTGGAGAGAAGGTGAAAGTTACATTCCCACCAAAGTAGGTTTTACTACCTTATTGGAGTTTCGACTCACGCTGATAGTGTAGCCATTGAATTGCTTTTGATGTTTATTCCATGCTTCCGGCATCTCATCCCAAATTTTATCATCGAGAAGTCTCCCAGCAGCTTTAGGTGTTCTACCTCCCCATTGCTTGAAGAAAAACGCGACTCCAGCCTCCTGACACTGATCCCTAATACTTTGCGCCCATTCTACCTGCATCGGACGGTGTTTTTGTCCAGATTCTCCGCCAACTATTACCCAATGAATGCCTTTTAAATCAAGCTCCAAAGCACCTAAAAGCGGTTCGCATGATAGGAATCTGACTTTTGCAGGTACTTGTCGCAAACAGTCAATCCTGTTAACGTAGTTTTGATTTTCAACAGAAACTCCCATCCAAATATTATCAGACCATTCAAGTTGAGGGGCTAACTCTACTAAACGTTTATCTCGCTTGGTAAGGATTTGATAAATGTGGTGAGGAGTTTCACGCATTACATCAAAGACTTGTTTCAAAAAATCAAGAGAAATATCTTCATGGAACAAATCGCTCATTGAATTAACAAAGATACGACTGGGCTTTCGCCAACCTCTAGGTTCGTTCAAACGCTTGGGGTGTTCTTGAAAAGTAAACCCATTAGGAAAATTAGTATGGAAACGCTTTGTTAATGCTTCTGCATAACAATGAGTGCAGCCGGGACTGACTTTATCGCAGCCAGTTGTGGGATTCCATGTGCGATCGCACCATTCGATACCAGTATTAATGCTAGACATACAAGAATCTTACCCTTGAAACAATAAATTATCTTTTGATGTGCGGTGGATACATAAAGTTTATATGTATCAATTTAGATTGATGCAGCATCGCCTACAACTCTATTATATAATTAATTGACGTAAATATCAACAAGTTTTAAGCAGTTGCATGAACTGTAGATCGTAGTGTAGAATCGGGCTGCAGCAGCATTTATTCCCAAAACCGTTACAGAACAATTGTGCAAACACCTAATTTTTCAGAACTCAACCATCCTGTGGTCAAATCCCTGTTCCATCACAGCGATCAGGAATTATTGACTCTGTTTCAAAACCATCCCGATCAGGGTAGGTTCTTCACTGCAATTTTTTGCCGCTACGCTCAAATTGTACACTCCCTGATTCGCCATTCGGTGCGATCGCCCGTACAAGGCGATTACCTGTTCGCCCACACTTGGCTGCACATCTATCACGAACTGCGAGGCCTCGACTTGCGCCGCGAGATCCAAGAGTCTGATGGCGGAAATCTCAGTCTCCAAAACTGGCTGATTAATGTCACCGCTGTCTGCATAAATCAAGCTGAATTGCCCCCTGTTGAGTCGATTCACTACTCTTTGCAATCGGCTCCGCCTCCCCTGTGGTGTTACGTCAAACAAGCCTTGGAATTGTTAGCGCCGCTGCCGCGTTTAGTGGTGTTGATGGCTCAGACTTTCCGCTGGAGCGAAACTCGAATTGCAGCTTATTTGCAAGCAGAAGGCGAAGCTATTTCGCCCGCTCAGGTAAAGGCTTTGCTGCAAAAAGGATATCAAGCTTTAGAATCAAATTTGCCGGAGGATATTCGGGCTATTTATCTAGATGAAAATCTCGATTATCAAGAAGCACTTGTCTAGATATACACGATATAAATCCGCCCTTTCTAGTTGTAAGGGCGGGTTTTACCCGAAATATTTGCTAGGACTAAAAGCATCGTAAACCCGCCCTTTAGCGAGGAATAAGAAAAAAATGGCTGTTTATCAAGTTCGGTTGGTGAATGAGGATCTCGCGCTCGATCGCACGATCGCAGTACCAGACGACCAGTATATCTTAGATATGGCAGAAGATGCCGGCATCCGCTTGCCGAATGGATGCAAGCAAGGAGAGTGTTCTGCTTGCGTTGTCAAACTGCTGAGCGGTGAAATCGATCAAAGCGAACAAAAGTTTTTGAAGCCGTCAGAATTGCAAGCTGGCTATGCTGTTACTTGTGTGGCTTACCCGCTTTCTGACTGCACTTTGTTAACTCATCAAGAACAAGTTTTATATCAAACCGCTCTTTATTTTAAGTAATAGGAAATCAGTTTTTTACCATTTTTTCTTCTAGCCTCGCTGGGCGCGTAATTTGTTTGTAGAAAAGCGAATTATATTCGCCGATCAAATCGTTATCAAAGTAGATTGGGTATGGTGTAAGGTGCGTGACTCTCCAGCATCTCGCTGACACTTGAGTGGCTAGAAAGTCACGCACCCTAACGAGTATAGATAAACCCGCCCTTATTAATTTAGCAACTGTAGAATCCGCTTCAGTGGAATTTCCGCCCAATCCAAGCGGTAATTGAGTTCGTATGCCAGTTCGGCAACCGCTTTTTCCAAAATGTAAGCATCCAGCAAAACTTGTAGTTCCGGTATAGATTTGGGCAAGAAACTTGCATCGGCTGCTGTTACCAAATAGCTGTTAAGAAAAGTGAGGCTGACCCAGCGGTGCCAAACGTTCGCCCACTGCTGCATCTCCGGGAGATTTTCAGGGCGAATCATGCCACTTTCTACTTCATTGCGGAGTGCCAAAGTAACAGCGTAACTCAAAGATTGCAGCATTCCCGCAACATCTCGCAGCGGCGACCTCTTCATCCGCCGCTCGCTTAAGGGTCGATCGCGTTCTCCTCCGAAATCAATAATTACGAAGTCTTTACCTGTATAAAGAACTTGCCCGAAATGAAAGTCCCCGTGACAGCGAATTCTATCGGCCGTGATTCTCAAGTTCAAAATAGACTTGAAACGTTCCATGAGCAAATCTTCGCGGTTGAGGAGCTTTTGCGCCGATTTTTGTATTTCTGGCGGCAGTTTGGACAGTCGTTTTTTTAGATCCAGCAAAGTTCTTCCGGCCAGGTTTCTCATGTGTTGATAGATGGAACGCTGGTAAAAGGAGGTGAAGTTTTCTGGGGCAAAAGCGGGATTTTCTGTGTCAGAAGCTAAAGCGAGATGAAGTTCGGCTGTCCGCTTACCTAAAAGTTCGGCTGATGCTAAGTAAGAGCCGATCAGTTCGCGAGCTAATGGCGGAATTTCTAGGGATAAATCCGCTACTAGCGAGTTTGGCTGCCGCTGGGTTTGTCCGGTCAAAGCGTTCGGCAAATAATTTTCCGGGGCAGTAGATAAATTCTCGCTAGAATGCTTTGCTTCTACTGTCATTACTTGCTCGAAATAGTCGCGCAGTGTGTCTAATGTATAAGACCAAGCATCTACGCTGTCGGGGATTAATTTTTGTAGGATTCCGACTGTAAGGACTTGTTTGGCTGGTGTGTGATATTCCAATGCTCCGGCAATTGGAGCGTAGTGTTGGATCGAGTTGCGCTCTGTTAAAAAGCGTCCGATTTCTAATTCGGGGTTGATTCCTTCCTCGACTTTTCGCAATATTTTCAGGACGAAGCGGTCGCCGTAACCTGCGGATGTATTGCTTTGTTCTTTTTTGAACAGGTGAGGGTCGAGCTGCGATAAATCTTGTTCTGAGTTGAATGAACTGTCGGCAATTCCTACCAGTTGACCTCCAGCACCTCTGTAACTGCGAGAATTGGCGATCGCCCCCAGCAGCGCGCTCAGAAAACCTTTGTCCCCGGCAGCGTCAAATAGTACCCCGACTTCCTTCTTGGTTTCTGGGAAGTGCAGCCGCGCGATCGCCCGATCGTCCACATCGCTTTTTATCTCTTCCCAACCTAAAGGCAAAACGTAAGTTTCCGGCATACCTTCAGTATAATTCAACAGCAAAAACAGAATGTAAACTTGAGTTTCCTCCCCCGCACTATCTTTACATTCAACAGGCACAACCTCACTTATTTCTAATGATTGAATTGTCCTGTCTGTACCGCTAAACCAGCGATTGCGCCGCAGGTATCCCGGCAAAAGATTAAGCAGCATATCGCTTAACTGAGTTGTAGCAAAAGCAGTTTTCCAATTGCCTATCACCGCCAAAGTAGGCAAGTCTGTGGGAACACCGTGCAGCGAAAACTCTTCGTGTTTAGCACTAAGAGTAAACCAGTAAAACGTGTGAGGGCTCAAGCTCAAAAAGTAAGGATGCTCGCCAACCGCCGGAAACTCAGTGCGGCCGAAAATCTCCTCTGGAACAGCACCTTTAAAGGGCGAAAGGTCTAATTCTGCCGTCTGCACGAAGCGCGACAAATTAGCCACTACGAGGATGTGTTCGTCTTGATAAGTGCGTACAAAAGCTAAAACTTTGCGGTTTTCCGGGTACAGAAACTCGCAAGTTCCGCGGCCGAATGCTTGGAACCGCTGCCGAATTGCAATCAGGCGTTTCATCCACCACCAAAGAGAACTCGGATTCGCCCGCTGCGCGTCCACGTTAATAGATTCGTAGTGATATTCTGGGTCAACAATTGGCGGTGCGTAAAGCCGCTGGGGGTTAGCACGGCTGAAACCGGCATTGCGATCGCCACTCCACTGCATCGGAGTTCTCACCCCGTTGCGATCGCCCAAATAGATATTGTCTCCCATGCCAATTTCATCGCCGTAGTAAAGCACCGGCGTACCCGGAAGAGACAGCAGCAAAGCATTCATCAACTCGATGCGGCGGCGGTTATTTCCCATCAGCGGAGCCAAGCGGCGGCGGATACCCAAATTAATTCTTGCCTGAGTGTCTTGAGCGTAAACCCGATACATATAATCTCGGTCTTCATCACTCACCATTTCCAGCGTCAATTCATCGTGATTCCGCAAAAATAAAGCCCACTGACAATTATTGGGAATATGTGGAGTTTGCTGGAGAATGTCGCTAATTGGGAAGCTATCTTCCATGTGCAAAGCCATAAATAAACGCGGCATCAGCGGAAAATGAAAGTTCATGTGACATTCATCGCCAGCAGCGTAATATTCAACCGCATCCTCCGGCCACTGATTCGCCTCAGCAAGCAGCATCCGGTTCGGGAATTTCTCATCTACGTGCTGCCGCAATTGCTTCAGGAATACGTGAGTTTCTGGCAGGTTTTCGCAGTTAGTACCTTCGCGCTCGTACAGGTAAGGCACCGCATCCATGCGAAGTCCGTCTACTCCCAGTGCCAACCAGAAATCTACCACATCTAAGATGGCTTGGCGGACGGCCGGATTGTCGTAATTCAAATCAGGTTGGTGGGAATAAAAACGGTGCCAGTAATAAGCTTTTGCTACCGCATCCCAAGCCCAATTAGATGTTTCAAAATCTTGGAAAATAATTCGAGCATCTTGATATTTTTCCGGCGTGTCGCTCCAGACATAAAAATCTCTTTCGTTACTGCCTTTTGGGGCGCGGCGCGATCGCTGAAACCAAGCGTGCTGGTCGGAAGTGTGGTTGACAATTAACTCAATAATGACTCGAATTCCCCGCTGGTGCGCGGCTTCTAAAAGGTCTTTAAAATCCTCTAATGTGCCGTAAATCGGGTTGACGGTAGTATAGTGAGATGTATCGTAGCCGTCGTCTCGGAGCGGCGAGGGAAAAAATGGCAGTACCCAAATTGCTGTTACTCCCAAGTTTTGCAGGTAATCCAGTTTTTCTGTCAGTCCTCTAAAGTCGCCTATCCCGTCTGCATTGCTGTCGGCAAAAGCCCGAACTGGTACTTCGTAAATAATCGCGTCTTTGAACCACAACGGGTCGTCATTTAACATTGAGTTGGGCATGATTTGTAGCGATAATTGGTCATTGGTAATTTGTACTTAAAATTTGGTGATTGGGATTTGTTAGTTCCCATCCAAACTGATAAATCATAACTCATAATTTTGCCGCAATTCCTCATACGAGCGGCAGAGTTTTAATCGTAATTTATTAACGCAAAACTTATAATTTCTTAACGATTAAAAATCCACAATCTGTTTTGCTATTTCGGATACAGTTCACAATCCGGGTACTGTGCTATCTACCGATGCGCGGTAGTGCCCACCCTACATACTCTCGCTCTGTCTCCTTCTTCCCCTCTCCCGGTTCCGTCAATGCGGTATTTACTACCTGCCGGACGGTTGCCACGACATTACAGTACCTTGACGTTGATTACTAATTTTCGTTACATTAGTTTACATAAAGCAACAAAAGTTAAGGAAAAAGCAAATATGGCTATTGTAATCGCTCTTTTAATCGTCGGTTGGGTCGCGGCCTCAGTAATTGGCACTCAAGCATATTTCCTCGGGGAACAGTCAAAGCCCATCCACGAGCGGAATTGGAACGATGAATCTTTTGAAAAATTGGCTGTAGCAATCACAGCAACAGAGATGGATTACAGCGTTCGCGTTCCTGCCTACAGCATGGATGCCTATGGTAGCCGCACCATGTCTAATTCTTGACATATTTCACCATTTTTAATAACAGGCAGGATGCCTGATCCACAAGAAAATTGATTGTTTGTGGAACAGGCATCTTGCCTGTTCCTAACTATTCGGCAACTACAAACTGTTACCTATCAGCGCGGGGAGAGAGTCTTTTTTGCGAAATTGCAAAGTGTTATTTTCACAGTCGATCGCAATTGTATCGCCCTCCACAAACGCATTTTCCAGAATCTTGTTAGCCAGCGGGTTTTCCAGCTCCCGCTGGATGGCGCGTTTCAAGGGACGAGCGCCGTAAACCGGGTCGTAACCGACATCTGTGATATGGTTTTTCGCCGCATCCGACAGTTCCAAAGTAATTTTTTGCTCGGCCAACAAACGCTCGATCCGCTTCACTTGAATGGTGACGATTTGTCGCAATTCGATCTTGCTCAAAGTGTGGAACAAAATGATCTCGTCCACCCGATTGAGAAATTCGGGGCGAAAGTGCGATCGCAAAGCAGTCATCACCCGTTTTAACATTTGGTCGTACTCTTCGTCTGTCTCCCGTTCTTGAGTCAAGGATTTTTCATTGTCAGACTTGTTTTCAGACTTACTTTCAATCTTACTTTCCGTCTTACCTTCACTGTCAACATCGACTCGCTGGGCTGACACCTCGACAGTACCATCATCAGCAACTTTATAATCTGTCTTGGGAATTGATACCTCCTTCGGTTCCTGCTTCCGGCTAGCAGGTTTTTTGACGGTTTTTTCCTTCTTAGTAAACACGTCTAAAATGTGGTCGCTGCCGATATTGCTAGTCATCACAATTACGGTATTTCTAAAGTCAACCACTCGACCTTGAGAATCGGTAATTCTGCCGTCATCCAACACTTGCAGCAAAATGTTAAATACGTCCGGGTGCGCTTTTTCCACTTCGTCAAACAGCACTACCGAATAAGGATGTCTCCGCACTGCTTCCGAAAGTTGTCCCCCTTCATCGTAACCGACATATCCGGGGGGTGCTCCTACCAACCGAGAAACGCTGTGTTTCTCCATGTATTCCGACATATCGATGCGGACGATCGCATCATCGCTGTCAAACAAAAACTCCGCCAACGCCCGCGCTAACTCTGTTTTTCCGACGCCTGTCGGGCCCATAAACAAGAAAGAGCCGATCGGTCTCCCCGGATCTTTCATCCCCGCCCTAGCGCGCCGGATTGCCGCCGCCACGGCTGTTACAGCTTCCTCTTGACCGATAACTTTTTGGTGCAAGTGTTTTTCCAATTGCAGCAATTTTTGGCGTTCTGACTCTAACAACCGGTTAACCGGAATGCCCGTCCATTTAGCGACAATTTCCGCAATATCGCCCTCAGTAACTTTTTCGCGCAGCAGGGAAGAACCTTGAGCTTGCTGTTTCAAAAGTTCCGCTTCTTTGGCTTCGCGATCGCGCACCGCAGTTTCCAACTTGCCGTACTTTAACTGTGCGGCTTTATTCAAATCGTAAGCCCTTTCTGCTTGTTCAATTTGCACTCGCAATTGGTCTTCTTCTGCTTTCAATTTATTGATTGCATCCAACAACTGCTTTTCGCCCAACCACTGAGAGGACAATTTTTCCTGCTTGACTTTTAAAATGTCAATCTCAGAGGTGATGCGTTCGACGCGGAAGCCGAGCCCAGGGGCGAGAGCACCTTTTCCTTCACCTTCGATCGACAATTTTTCCATTTCCAACTGCATCACCCGGCGGTCAATGCCTTCCAATTCCACAGGTTTAGAGGTAATCTCCATTTTCAAGTGGGCGGCCGCTTCATCTACGAGGTCGATCGCCTTGTCCGGCAAAAAGCGATCGGAAATATAGCGGAAAGACAGAGTTGCAGCAGCTACCAGGGCCGAATCAGTAATTTTTACCCCGTGGTGGCGTTCGTAACGGTCTTTCAATCCGCGCAAAATCGAAACAGTATCTTCAACGCTGGGCTCGCCAACAAATACTTGTTGAAATCGACGTTCCAAGGCAGGATCTTTTTCAATATTCTTGCGGAATTCGTCGAGAGTTGTAGCGCCGATGCAGCGCAATTCGCCTCTCGCCAACATTGGTTTTAACAAATTTCCCGCATCCATTCCCGAACCGGAACTGCCGCCGCCACCAGTGCCGACAACGGTGTGCAATTCGTCAATAAATAGGACAATTTGCCCGTCGGAATCGATGACTTCCCGCAGAACAGATCGCAATCGTTCTTCAAATTCGCCCCGGAATTTTGCCCCAGCAATTAAACTGCCCATGTCGAGGCTAAATAGCTGGCGATTCTTCAAAGATTCGGGTACGTCGCCGTTGACAATTCGCTGGGCTAAACCTTCGGCGATCGCAGTTTTTCCGACTCCGGGATCGCCAATTAACACCGGATTGTTTTTTTGGCGGCGGGAAAGAACTTGCACCACGCGGCGGATTTCCTCGTCGCGGCCGATTACTGGGTCGAGTTTGCCGGCTTTGGCGGCTTCTGTCAAATCGCGGCCGTACTTGCTGAGGGCGTCGGAGTTAGCTTCGCCATCTTGATCTTGGGCTTTAGCGTTGCTGCGGCTGCCTTTCCCCGTTTCGGAATTTTTTTCTTGGGTTTTAGCAGTGGCGCGGACTAATTTGATGGCTTCTTCGAGTTTTGGTCGATCGAGCGTACCGGCTGGGGGTTTGCGATCGTAACCGGGGCGGCCCGGCGGGCCATCGCCTTTGGTCAGCAACCTGCGGCCGACTCGTTCGTCTTCTACTAAGCCAATTAATAAATGTTCAACGGCGATAAAATTATCTTGCCAAGTCGCCCTGGTGGCCTCGGCAACATCTAACATAACTTCTAAGCCGCGACCGAGGTATAGTTGGTCAGCGTTGGCAACTCTGGGCTGTCGTTTGGCAAAAGCATCTAACTGCTGGGCCAAGCGGGGGGCATCGACTCCAGCTTTGCTGAGAATGCTGTTGGCCTGGCCTTGCTGTTCGAGAAGGGCGATGGCTAAATGTTCAACCTCTAGCTGCTGATTGGCAAAGCGGCGGGCGACATCCTGGGATTTGACAATGGCTTCCCAGGCTTGATCTGTAAATTTGCTAGGGTCTGTTGGCTGCACGTTGGTTCCTCGCAATCAAGGGGATTCCTGTTGTTATCCGTTAATACATCGTCTCACAACCATCATAATCTTTAAACAGGATTATGAATTTATGAGTGCGGTTAACTAGGGCGGAAGTTGTGACCTAATTGACAAGATTGCAAAAGCTTACAGTCCGCAATCCACCCCGAAATTTGGTGCGTTCAGACCGACTCTGGCCATTCCCTTCGGGATAGGTTGGCTGGCCGTACTTATAAAAATATTGCCCGAAACAAGATTTTTTATCGGCTGAGATTTATGCTATTTCCCACTTACCAATTTCTAGTTTTTTTCCTAATTGTTTTTAGCGCGATCGTCTCTGTGAAACCCCAAGTCGGTTTGTATAAAATTGTCTTGTTAGTTTCCAGTTTATTATTTTATTCCTTTTGGAGTTTTGACTTTCTCTTGCTGCTCGTTTTAGCTACGGCTTTCAATTATATCATTCTCCGGGCTGTCTGCAACAGCACATATAAAAAACTTGCTTTAATCTGGGGCATAATTTTCAACATTGCCAATCTCGGCATCTTTAAATATTGCAACTTCTTTGTAACTTCTTTATTTGAGGTATTGAACCAGCTACAAATTCCAGCCAACTTTCCAGTTTTGCAAATAATCGCCCCCGTCGGCGTGTCTTTCTACACTTTTAGAATGATTTCTCATTTAATCGACTGCTACAAGCAAAAAATCCCCTGTCCAAAATTTATAGACTATGCCGCCTACATTACCTACTTTCCGCAAATTGCCTCCGGGCCAATCTCGCGAGCTCGCGAATTTTACTTGCAGCTAAATTCACCCGAAAAATACGACTATAAAATCGAAGAAGTTATAGTTTTGATTTTGTCTGGACTCTTCAAGAAATATACTTTATCGAGCTTTTTGTTTAACTTCACTGACTTGCCATTCAAAGTCCCCCAGCAGTACAGCAGCATCGATTTGATTCTCGCGGCAATTTCCTATTCCTGTTTAATTTACGTAGATTTTAGCGGCTACTCGGATTTAGCCAATGGCATCTCCTGTTTGCTGGGTTTTAAACCCATTGCCAACTTTAATATGCCATACCGATCGCTCAGCTTGCAAGAATTTTGGAAAAGATGGCACATCAGCCTTTCCGAGTGGCTGAGGGATTACGTTTACTTTCCCTTTGGCGGCAACAAATACGGCAAGTTGAGGAAGTACGTAAATTTACTGATGACAATGGCGATCGGCGGATTTTGGCACGGCGCAGGGTTAAACTTTATTTTCTGGGGGGCAATTCACGGTTTAGGATTAATTGTCAACCATTTATGTAAAGATATCCCCCAAGCTATCCACTTTAAATTAGACTATGCCTTTCCCAGATTTGCTAAATTTTGCAGTTGGGTGTTAACATTTAGTTTTGTTACTTGTAGCTGGGTATTTTTCGGCACTCCCAACTGGGAAACTGCGATGAAATTTTTTCAAGGAATTGTCCATCCTGCAGTCGCCACTTTTCAATTTAACTTTTGGCAATTGTATTTAGTAATTGCAGTCATCGGCGCGATGAACTTGTGGGGCGATCGCATCTCCCAACTATTGCAAACCGTATTGTCATTAAAAAACATTTTCTTTCGGGTTGTCTTAGTTTCGCTGCTCATGTATACTATTTTGATGTTGGGGCCGAGTACCGTTCCGCCTTTTATTTACTTTAATTTCTAAGAAATATGAAAGACAGGGAATTTTTGCTGATTGTTACTTCTGTGATTCTCACTTTAATATTTTCAAACTTATCATTATTTCTAAAAAGCTTTGCTTCAACTCCTTTCGCCAGTCCCGAAATCAAACAAGCCGCGGGCAATATAGAAATAAACGGTTTGCGAAAATACGAACAAGATTTTTGGAGCAAAATTAAAGATATTAACTTCGATAGCCTCCCCAAAGAACCAGAAATTCCTCCTGTCAAAACCGAAATAAAAGTGGCTGTTGAACCCCCAAAGCCTGCTAATTCTAAAAAACCAACCCCAGCTAAAAAACCAACCCCAGCTAAACCCAAACTTACCATACCTTATCGCAAATTTTTATTTATTGGAGATTCCGTAATGTTCGACTTAGGAATTCAACTCCAGTACACTCTTAAGAAACAATACAATATCGCCGATACGAAAATAGACTACAAGGTTTCGACCGGATTAAATCGGATAGATTATTATGACTGGTATGCCAGAACTCGCCAAATTCTTAATAATTACCAGCCGGATGTAGTGATAGTTTTGTTCGGAGCCAATGACCCTCAAAATATCACTGATTTTCAAGGAAAAGCCTGGGCTGTTCTGAGCAAAGAATGGCAAAAAGCTTATCAAGAAAGAGTTGAAAAATATGCCAAGTTACTGGATTCGTCATCCGTGAGAAAAGTGTATTGGATCGGTCAATCCATACCTAAGAAATCTTTGTCTGTCAAAGCTTTTCCCATTATGAACGATATTTATAAAAATGCGAGCAAATCTTCAGACAAAATCGAATTCATTTCTACTTGGGAGACATTTGCAAACGCCGGAAAATTTGTTCCTGTAGTTGCTGATAAATCGGGTAAGCGAGGCTATGTAAAAAGTAATGATGGCTTCCACTTTACCTCCCACGGAGCTAGAATTATCGGCGATTTAATTGCTGACCAAATGATCGCCGACAAAATCTTAAAATCTCCCCAACCTCCCAAATATCCCAAAAAGAAACCCTAAACTTTAATAATTGGTTCTCATTGGGAGTCAGAAACCGGGTTTCTTCACCAAGTCTCGATGAGGATGCCAAAATTATCGCAGAAACCCGGTTTCTTTCTAGTTGCGTGGGAGTCAGAAACCGGGTTTCTTCACCAAGTTTCGATGGATGCCAAAATTATCGCAGAAACCCGGTTTTTTTCTAGTCGCGTGAGTCAGAAACCGGGTTTCTTCACCAAGTTTCGATGGATGCCAAAATTATCGCAGAAACCCGGTTTCTTTTTAGTCGCGTGGATTTTCCAATTGAACTAATTCCACTTTATATCCATCTGGATCTTGCACAAAAGCGATGACAGTTGAACCGTGCTTCATTGGGCCGGGTTCGCGAATAACTTTACCGCTGCGGGCTTTAATTTCTTCGCAAGTACCGTAAATGTCGTCAACGCCGATCGCAATATGACCGTAAGCATCCCCCAAATTGTACTCTGCGACGCCCCAGTTATATGTTAATTCCAAAACAGTAGTGTCTGATTCGTCGCCGTAGCCAACAAAAGCCAGAGTAAATTTACCGTCTGGATACTCTTTTTGTCGCAGCAATTTCATGCCCAGAACCTCGGTGTAAAATTTGAGGGATTCTTCCAGGTTGCCGACTCGGAGCATCGTGTGTAATAGTTGCATTTAGCTCACTCCAAATTTTTTAAGCTTCCTCAATTTTAGCGATATCTTGCTGGAAAAAACCGCATCGGCAAAGTTTACCTGGTTTTAGCTTGCTTTTTACTGAACAAAAACCACCACAGTTCTAAACCAATTAATGTCAATCCCCCTGCTGTTACGCCAATTTTTAAACTTAACGGCTGTTCAATGCTGCGGAATTGATTCGTTGAAGTAGGATGCTGGACGGACTGTTCGGAAGCTTGAACTCCCGATGCCATTCCCATCACAAGTCCTAAACTCGCGAGAATTCCCAAAATTTGACGATGGTGTAGCATTTTTCTAATTCCTCCAAATTTAGGCAATAGATTTTGGGTTAAAATTCCGCAATCGCAAAGCATTAGTAACTACAGATACTGAACTGAAAGCCATTGCTGCACCAGCGATAATTGGATTTAGCAGCCAGCCAAACATGGGGAACAAAATGCCCGCCGCGATCGGTATTCCAGCGATGTTGTAAATAAACGCAAAAAACAGATTTTCGCGGATGTTCCGCATGGTGGCCCGCGAAAGTTGAATTGCTGTAACTATGCCTTGCAAATCTCCTGAAATTAAGGTAATGTCGCTGGCTGCGATCGCCACATCTGTACCGGTACCGATCGCAATTCCCACATCTGCTAAGGCCAAAGCCGGCGCGTCGTTAATCCCGTCTCCCACCATCGCGACAATTTTTCCTTCCCCTTGCAGGGCTTGGATTTGAGCTGCTTTTTGGTCGGGTCTAACTTCGGCAAAAACGCGAGTAATGCCCACGGATTGGGCGATCGACTCCGCAGTCGATCGATTATCCCCAGTCAGCATCGCCACCTCCAAACCGAGTTTTTGAAGTGCTTTCACCGCCTGCGCTGACGACGGTTTGAGGGCATCGGCAATGCCCATTATTGCCTCAATTTTGCCCTCCGAGGCCATCCAAACAACCGTTTTGCTCGCAGCTTCCAAAGCTCTCCCGCGCAGTTCCAGATATTCAGTATCGCAGCCTAGTTCCTGCATCCACCTCAGCGTTCCCAGGGCGATCGACTTTCCGCCTACAACCCCTCGAACACCACTCCCGGCGATCGCCTCAAAATCCTTAACATCCGTCAAATTAACCTCTTGAGATTGAGCGTACCTCACAACAGCTTCCCCCAAAGGATGCTCGGAATTTCGCTCGACAGACGCCGCCAATTGCAGCAACTTTAACTCATTGCTGTTCGCCGTTCCTTTAATTGTCACAAAATCAGTTACCGTCGGCTTGCCTTCTGTGAGAGTTCCAGTTTTATCTAACACGATAATTTGGATTTTATGAGCCAATTCTAAACTCTCGGCTCCTTTAATTAAAATCCCATTTTCTGCACCTTTCCCAGTTCCCACCATCACAGCAGTCGGAGTCGCCAAACCCAAAGCACAGGGACAGGCAATAATCAGCACTTCCACCATTGTCACTGTGGCTAGAGTGAAGTTTCCCGTCGCGTTAAACCAGATAATAAAAGTAGCTAAAGCGACGGCAATTACTACAGGCACAAACCAACCAGTCACTTGGTCGGCTAACTTTTGGATCGGTGCTTTTGACCCCTGTGCGTCCTGCACCATCTTGACAATTTGAGCTAAAAATGTATCTTTGCCAACTCTTGTCGCCCGAAACTTGAAACTGCCAGTTTTGTTAATTGTCGCTCCGATCACTTCGTCGCCAAGCTGCTTTTTAACAGGCAAACTTTCTCCCGTAACCATTGCTTCGTCTACCGTCGAAGCACCCTCAATTACCTCTCCGTCTACCGGGATTTGCTCTCCTGGCCGCACCTGCACGATGTCGCCAATTTCCACTTGGGCGATCGGCACTTCCAACTCTTCCCCGTTGCGAATTATCCGAGCAGTTTTTGCTTGCAAACCCATGAGTTTGCGAATGGCTTCGGAAGTCTCTCCCTTCGCGCGATTTTCTAGGGTTTTCCCCAACAAAATTAAGGCGACAACGCTAGCGGCAACTTCGTAGTAAACGCCAGAATTTAAACCTTTGGCGGTGAATAAACCGGGGGAAAATGTCACAAATACAGAATAAAAGTAAGCAGCACTCGTACCCAAGGCAATCAGGGTATCCATTGTCGCCACCCGCCGTTTTAGGGATTTCCAAGCTCCCACATAAAACGATTTCCCGCACCAGAATTGTACGGGTGAGGTCAGGACTAATTGCAGCCAATAATTGTGCAGCCACGCGGGAATAAATGGCAAGTGCAAGCCCGTCATCGCTGGAATAGCGCCCACAACTAGCAGGATGCTGATGATACCTGCTGTCCAGAGTTTCCGCTGCAAGGTTTGAGATTCAGATTTGCGATCGGCTTGTTCTGCGTCATCCTCCGTAGCCATTTCTTGAATTGGCAAAGCTTCGTATCCCGCCGCATCAACAGCCGATTGAATTGTTGCTAAGTTGGTTTGCTTAGAGTCGTATTGGATAGCTGCTTGTTCCATTCCAAAATTGACACTGCACTCAATTACGCCGGGAACAGATTGGATTGCTTCTTCAATAGAAGAAGCACAAGAAGCACAACTCATGCCCCGCAATTTAAGTGTGAGATTGTCCATAAATGCCCTCCTAAGTTCGACAATTTCCTTGCAACTATCAACTGTCAACTGTCAACTGTCAACTGTCAACTGACTGGATAGCCAGCAGATGCGATCGCATCCCTAACATCACTTTCCGATTTAGCGGTTTGAACAGTGACCAATTTTGTCTTGACATCCGCCTCAACAGTGGCGGCTGAGTCAATGGCTTGGACTGCTTTGGTTATTGTATTCACACAAGCCGAACAAGCCATTTTGGGAACTTTTAGCTGTAGAGTCATAATTTGAACCTCAGCAGAAACTACTCTGCTCAATCAATGAATTAACTTTATTATATAGTCTCCAGTTAGCAGGAGAGTCAAGTCGATTTGAGATTTGAGATTCTAGATTTTAGATTTTTGTAAATTTCATCCTAATTTCATCTCTATGTGACAATGTGAATATAAATGGCAATTTTAAGGATAAAAAATCTATGAAATCAATTTCATTAAAAACAGGCTTTGCAGCGCTGACATTGACCGCCACAGCCGTTTTAACCAGTGGACTGCTTGCAGCTTGTTCAAAAGCTCCTACAAGCCAAACTCAAGCACCAAATGTTGCCTCAGCAACTGAAGCAAACAACAAGCAAGACGTGGCACAAGGCGGCATGGGTGGCATGAATCACGGCATGAATCATAATATGTCAATGGATTTAGGCCCGGCCGATGCCAACTACGATTTGCGATTTATTGATGGCATGACAGTACACCATCAAGGCGCTGTAAACATGGCGAAAGAGGTACTTAATAAATCCAAACGCCCGGAAATGAAAAAAATAGCAAATGAGATGATTGCCGCTCAGAACCGCGAAATCAATCAAATGAAAGAGTGGCGAAAAGCTTGGTATGCCAAAGCCGACAATACACCAATGGCTTATCACGCTCAAATGGGTCACATGATGGCAATGACTCCCGAACAAATGCAAAGCATGATGATGAGCATGGATTTAGGCGCTGCTGACGACCAATTTGACTTGCGTTTTCTCAATGCGATGATTCCCCACCACGAAGGAGCTTTGGTGATGGCTGAAGATGCTTTGAAAAAGTCAAAAAGGCCGGAAATGAAGAAATTATCTGAAGAGATTCTGACTTCACAAAAGCAAGAAATTCAGCAAATGAAAGAGTGGCGCAAAGCTTGGTACAAACAGTAGTAACTGGTTCGATTCATTAATCCCAAAATCTGTAGGGGCGGGTTCACAAACAATATGTAATTCCCACAAATAATCTTGATAAACCCGCCCTCACTCACACCACAGATAACCTAAATCAACCTTGATTTGTATCAAATGCAAAAAATGTACATGGTGATCGATCGTTTGGTGGGGGCGGGTTTTTGAGATTGTCGATTATTGGCCAATACAGTTCACTTAAGACAGATGCCCCCTAACCCCCCTTAAAAAAGGGGGAACAAGAAAGCTCTTAAAGTCCCCCTTCTTAAGGGGGATTTAGGGGGATATCCGGGGCATAAATAGTGTTAAGTGAACTGTATTGGATTATTGGCAGGTATTGTTGGTGAACCCGCCCCTACAGAAACAATGTTTATTTAACCGATTTCATCCTGATTTCATATTTATCTGCAAAAGTGATATATGAGTTCAGATTCGCCCCTACTCAATCATGCCCCCAATACAGCTCTGCCGAATTTCTGGGTTAATTATCACCCTTGCATTCTTCACATCTCCCGCCGCAGTTTTTGCCCACGCTGGCCACGGAAATGAATTTCACCAAAGCGGCGAAACAACTCAAACTCCTGCTGCTATTTCTGTCGATGCCGAAACAGCAAAACGGTTAGGAATTAAAGTCTCCCCAGCGGCTCGCCAGCGACTAGATATCGGCATCAAAACTACGGGACAAATTGAAACTTTGCCCAACCAAAAGGTAGAAGTAACTGCTCCGGTTGCTGGTAAAGTGGTAGAGTTGCTAGTTAAGCCTGGGGACAAAGTATCAAAAAATCAACCGGTTGCTGTTTTGTCTAGTTCAGAATTAGGACAGTTGCGGGTTGAATCTCTCTCGAAACGAGCGGAAGCTGAGGCGGATTTGCAGCAAGCGCAAGGCGATTTGAAACTAGCTACAGAAAATTACGATCGCCAAATTCAAATATCCGCAGCGGAAATCGCCCAAGCCAAAACTCAACTAACAGCAGTAACTAAGCAGTACCAGCGAGAGCAAGAATTAGTAAATAAGCGTTCAGTTGTCAAAGTTGCTAAAGAAAATTATCAGCGTCAAGTTGAAATAGCGCAAGCAGAAATAGCGCGAGCAGAAACTGAATTAACGGTGGCTAAAGAACAGTTCGATCGCGATCGAGAGTTAGTTGCATCAGGTGCGATCGCGCGGCGTACAATGCTAGAGTCGCAAGCACACTTCGCCGAAGCAAAAGCCACTGTTGCGAAGGCAAAAAGCCGCCCCGAAGTTATCAAAGCGGAAACCGAAATCAAACAAGCCGAAGTAGACCTGCCAATGCGGGAATTGCGCGATTCTCAAGGCAGAGCAGCAGAAGCAAAAGCTCAACTTACCAAGGCTTTGAGCCGCCGGGAAGCGTTGGAAGCCGAGAACCAAGTCAAACGCGCCAAAACTGCCGTGGAAGTCGCTCAGTCGCGGATTCGCTTGGCTGATGCAGCCTATCAAGCGCGGCTCCAACAATTAGGAACTATTGCCAATGACAAAGGATTTGTTACTATTATCGCTCCGATTTCTGGCACGGTAGCCGATCGCGAAATCACCCCAGGAGAGTCCGTAAGCGCTGAAAAACCGTTGATGACTCTCTTAAATGACAGCAGCGTTTTTGCCACAGCTAATATTTACGAAAAAGACCTGAATCAGGTAAAACAGGGCCAGGAAGTCAGGGTGAAAGTTGCTAATTTGGGCGATCGGACTTTCAAGGGAAAAATTACCATAATTGGCTCATCCGTGCAAGGAGAAACGCGGGTAGTGCCAGTCAAAGCAGAACTAGATAATAGTCAGGGCGAATTAAAGCCGGGACAGTTTGCGGAATTGGAGATTTTAACCGACAAAAATGTTACCAATGTTTTAGCAATTCCGATCGCAGCGGTAGTGGATGTTAGCGGTAAAAAAACAGTTTACGTTAAAAATGGCGATGCTTATCAAGCGGTTGAAGTTGAACTCGGTCAAACAGCCGGAGATTTAGTTGAAATTAAGAGCGGTTTATTCGAGGGAGATTTGATTGTAACACAGCGCGCACCTCAACTTTACGCACAATCGTTGCGAGGCGGTAGCAATCCGTCAACAAGCGAGGAAAAGAAAGAGGCAACTCCCAAAGCAACAGAGGTTAATTTTAATAATTTACCCGTGCCTTTGTGGGCGGGAATCGGGGGAGGATTGGCGATCGCATCTCTGACTTTTGCAGCCGGCGTGTTGTGGGGAAATCGGCGCAAATTGCCAGCAATAGCAGCGGATTCTGGAAACAATAATTTTTCGGTTTCTGCACCGACATTAAACGCGAGTACAGTAGATGAATTGTCACTGCGGGATGACAACCATCGCGTTAAAAGTCAGGAGACAGAAGCCAAGAGCTTAAACTAAAAATTTTGTTTAATCTAGCAATTATAACCTACATGAAATGACTTAAAAAGGCGGAATAGCCGATGGTAAACCAACTCGCATAAATAAACGTGCAAATGCCTGAGAAAAGTGTTCTAGGTAAGGAGATTTTAATCGCCAGCGATCGTTTAAATTACTAGCGTGTTTCAACACATATTCGTAAGGCAAGGTTTGGATTTCTCTAAAATTTACAACCAGTGATTCTTTGTTATTATCTGGGTTCGTTGGTGATGCCAGCAGGTGCAAACCTTCTGTTCTCCCTCTTAAAACTTCATTCCATTTTCCTTTTTTCTTAAATGCTTCGTTATTTTCCTCAAATTCTGAAATAGGGTAAATTGCACACAGGACTACCTGAGCTACTTTTTTATTATCCAGATCGCAGCTTTGGGTGAGAACAATTAAATCGAGTTCATTAACTTCTATTTGTACGTCTTGAATTTCACTGTTTTTGCCAAAATTTGTTGGGTCAAATACTGGTATTGGTACGAGACACCCAGGCAGGTAATCACCTTGCCTGAGAGTGGATTCATTGACCTGCACCCAGAAAGGCTCTACGCTCATTCTTCATCGAAAATATACGGCAGAGGTTTTTTACGCCCTTTGAACTGAGCACGCATCATTACTCGTTCCGAACGCTTTGGCGGTACTGGCTGCCAGTCTATTTCGCCAATGCTTTCTAGAGTTTGTAAGTATTGTTTGACAACTGTTAAATTCCGCAACACTTCATCAGCTAGTGCTGCAAGTTTTCGACCTT
Organism: Microcoleus sp. N9_A1; assembly: GCF_036701795.1. Classification (NCBI taxonomy): domain Bacteria; kingdom Bacillati; phylum Cyanobacteriota; class Cyanophyceae; order Oscillatoriales; family Microcoleaceae; genus Microcoleus; species Microcoleus sp. N9_A1. Next base: position 67,100 of record NZ_JAUBRI010000009.1, on the reverse strand, counting down.
CAGGACTTTGTAATTGAGCTGTGGCTTTTGGCTCTAACACCAGCAATTTTGGTGATGGTGAAACGCCCTTAGGACGTAGGGGGGTAATTGTAGCCATCAGTTAATCGACTCCCTTATGCGTTCTGTAATGCAAGCTTCAAAAGCTATGTTTTTTTGTTCGTGCATTTGTTCTAAAATGTGCCAAAGCCCTATTTCATCAGGAGGAATATACCCTTCCAAAAATAGGTCTAAATCCAATATTATAGAAACAAAATCAGGTGTGGGAGGTGGAACTATTGCTTGATTAATAACCAGCATTGTTCCCAAGTTTTCTTGCGGAATTTGTAGCTGCATAAAGTAGCCACTTAATCCTTGTGGCAAGTCAGGGGAAACTTCCGGAAATGTCCTCAAATACTCTTTGAGATCGCCAATCGGTAAAGGAATATCTAGCCTGTTAATATACCTGAGTGCTAAACGAACAATTGCTTCTGGATGTGTCACCGACTGATAGATATTCCACAGTCGCTTTGCTTCATCCCGAAAATTTTCCCAACAGTCGTAAGGGGCAAGCCGACTGAATGCGAAAGCATCTAAACGCAGTTGAAGAATTTGTTTTTGGTCGCCGCGGGAGGCTATATAGCCAATTGGAGATTGGCTGGCTGTTGCCCCAACACTAGCACCTGCCATCATTTGTCCCTGAAAAAGTAACACCTCTTCACGCTGAGGATACTCAGCCTGAATGCTGGAGTACACCTGCGCCAAATTGTCAAGTTTAACTTCTGGTGGAAGTTTAACTTGTATATCAATCAAGGCTTCGGTGATTGGGGCGTGCGAGTAGTGTTTTGGTGCTTGCATAATAACTATTGTAAGCTGCATTGTCAAAAATAGCAAGACAGGTTATATCATTTGAGAGTTTAAATTTTAGATGACTTATTAATCAAGGTTGGAAGTTAAAAGATTTCATCCTAATTTCATTTTTGGGTGTCAACGTAAATTGAATGACTATTTAACGTCGCTCGCCCAACGGTGGCTGGTAGTCATCACCTCTATAAAATCATAAAATGTTCAGCACTATTCTTAGATGGGTAATTAACCGCCGCTGGCTAGTTGTTATCGCCACCATTATTATTAGTCTTTGGACATTGTATATCATCCCCCAAATGTCCCTTGATGTCTTCCCGCCTTTTGCACCCCCGCAAGTCGAAATTCAGACGGAAGCACCGGGTCTGGCGCCGGAAGAAATCGAGTCTTTGGTAACACTGCCGATCGAAAGTGCAATTAACGGAACTCCTGGGGTAACAGCAGTGCGATCGTCTTCCGCTGTGGGCCTTTCTGCCGTTAAGGTAATCTTTGATTGGGGAACTGAAATTTATCAAGCGCGGCAGTTGATAACAGAACGGTTGCAGCAAGCTCAAAGCAAACTCCCGGCTGGGGTAGAAACACCGCAAATTTCTCCCACAACTTCTCCTGTGGGCACTGTTATTACCTATGCTTTTACCTCGGAAACTACTCCTTTGATGGAAGTGCGCCGTCTGGTTGATTGGCAAGTGACAAATCGGCTTTTGGCAGTGACTGGCGTTGCTCAAGTGGTGGCTTACGGCGGCGAAGAAAGGCAATATCAAGTATTAGTAGAACCTGCCAAGTTGAAAGCTTTTAATGTGTCGTTGCAGCAAGTTGCTGAAGCGGCGGCTGCTGCGAATGTTAACGCGCCGGGGGGGTATTTAATTACGCCGGATCGAGAAACTTTAATCCGAGGGGTGGGGCGGATTGAGTCTCTGGAAGATTTGCAGCAATCTGCGATCGACTCTCGCCACGGAACGCCCGTCAGAATTGCTGATGTCGCTGATGTCAAGATTGGTGCTGCAATCAAGCGGGGCGATGGCAGTTTTAACGGCAAAAAAGCTGTGATTGTGATGGTGAACAGACAGCCAGTTGCTGATACTCCGACGGTAACTAAAGCGGTTGAGGCAGCAATGGCCCAGGTGCAGCAAGCTCTGCCCAAAGATATTAAAGTTACTGTGACTTTTCGACAGGAAGAATATATTAATTCCTCGGTGGAGAATGTGCGATCGGCTTTAGTTGAAGGTAGTATCATTGTCACCATTATTCTCATCCCGTTTTTGATGAATTGGCGCACTCTGGCGGTTGTTTTGCTAGATTTCTTTCTGACTTGGCTGTTGGCGCTGCTGGCGATGTATTGGCTGGGGCTGGGATTGAATACGATGACTTTGGGCGGTTTGTCGGTGGCGATCGGAACTGCGATCGACGATGCGATTGTTTATGCTGAAAATACCTACCGCAATTTGCGAGAAAATACTGCTTCTGGGCATCCGCGCCCGGTGATGGATGTGATTTTTGATGGCAGTCAGGAGGTGCGCGATTCGTTAATTGGAGCAACTGTTATTGGCATCGTTGTGTTTTCACCAATTTTTACTTTGCCCGGTGTTGAAGGTCGGATTTTTACGCCGATGGGAATTACTTATTTGGTAGTTGTGGTGATTTCTAGTCTGGAATCGCTGTTCATTTCTCCTGCTCTTTGTGCTATTTTATTGCCGAGCAAACGCATGAGTGCTGAGGAACCTTGGTTGCCGAGATTTTGCAAGCGCATCTATCACTTTTTTATCGAATTATCAATGCGCTATTCGGCGATAATTTTGGCTTTAGCTACTGCTAGTATGGTGGCTGCATTAGTGATTTTGCCTTCCTTTGGACGAGTGTTTTTGCCGGAGTTTCAGGAGCAAACTTTGGTGAATACTATTCTGCTTTATCCGGGTGTGTCTTTGGAGACGACGGATAGCGCGGCTTTTGCTATGGAAGATGCACTTAAGGATGATACCAGGTTTGAATACGTGCAAGTGCGATCGGGCCGAGCTCCGGGTGATGCTGATGCTGCGGGAGTGAATTTAGCTCACATCGATATCGGTTTGAGCGAGGAAGGGATGAAAAATAGGCCGAAAACTTTGGAGTCGCTGCGGCAGGAATTTGGTAAATTGCCGGGAGTTGCACCAAATATCGGCGGTTTTATTTCTCATCGGATGGATGAGGTTTTGTCCGGTGTCAGAAGTCAAATTGCTGTGAAAATATTTGGCCCGGATTTGAATCAACTTCGCAGCCTCGGCGCTCAAGTTGAAGCACAAATGAAAACTGTTAAGGGAATTGTGGATTTGCAACTAGAACCGCAAGTACCAGTCTCACAAATTCAAATTAAGTTTAACCGCCAAGCTGCGGGTAGATATGGTTTGAAAATTGGAGAACTTTCGGAAATCATTGAAACAGCTTTAAATGGCAAAGTTGTATCACAAGTTTTGGAGGTGCAGCAAACTTTTGACTTAGTTGTTTGGTTGCAGCCTGAAGCCCGAAATAACCTCGAAACTATTCAGAATTTGTTGGTTGATACTCCCAGCGGTAATAAAATTCCCCTCGCGCAAGTTGCGACTGTTACATACGGTACGGGCCCAAATACGATTAACCGCGAGAATGTTTCTCGGTTGATTGTGGTGGCGGCTAATGCTAAAGGTAGGGATTTGCGATCGGTTGTGACTGAAATTCAAGCTAAAGTCAAACGAGAGGTGCAGTTGCCGTTTGGCTATTTTATCCAGTACGGCGGTCAATTTGAGGCGGAACAAAGGGCTTCGCAAAATATTATAGTGTTTAGTGCGATCGCCTTTTTGGTCATTACCGTATTGATGTACTTGTCCGTTAAGTCGATCGCTTCAACTGCGATGATTATGATTAATTTGCCCCTCGGCTTAGTTGGAGGAGTAATTGCTGTAGCTTTGACGGGCGGTATAATTTCCGTAGCTTCCCTGGTTGGCTTTGTCACATTATTCGGCGTAGCTACCCGCAACGGCTTGCTGCTAGTAGACAACTATAACTCTAAATTTGCTGAAGGAATGCCCTTTAAAGAAGCTATTGTTAAAGGCTCGATGGAACGGCTCAACGCCATCCTGATGACCGCTTTAACTTCAGCCTTGGGTTTAGCACCTTTAGTTTTAGAAGGCGGCCCCGGAAAGGAAATCTTGCAACCTTTGTCGATCGTAGTTTTAGGAGGATTGTTTACTTCAACTGCCTTAACTCTGTTAGTTTTGCCAGCTTTGTACGCTCAATTTTGGAGGTTTTTACGACCTAAATCAACTCAGCCTGTTGTTGAAGACGGGAAGGTAGTTAATGTGTGATATTTTCTAATTATTGTCAGTCAGCAAGGAGTCAAACCAATGAAATCGCTCAACTCAAGTTTAATTGTTCTAGGTAGTGTCGGATTGCTGTTTTTGGGAGCTTGCAGTAAAGGTGACGAAGCAAACGAGCCAAATACCACTCCAGCATCCCCTCCTGTCGCCTCTCAACCTGCGTCTTCTACTCCCGCCACTGATCCTGCAACAGCAACTAAAGGGGGGCAAGTTGTAAAGTCTGGAGCTTACTATTTAGAGTTTGTACCTGAAAAAGAAGCTACCGGAACTCATTTAGATCTTTATTTGCAAAAAGGGGAGAAAAAGGAACCAGTTCCTAATGCCAAAGTGGCGGCAAAAGTGCAGTTACCGAACGGAAACCAGCAAACGCTCGACCTCAAATATGATGCTGATGGTAAACATTACGCCGTTGTATTTCCAGTCAAAGAGGCAGGAAATTATCCAGTGAAGGTGACTGCGGATATTAACGGAGAAAAAGTTGATGGTCGTTTTACCTTCAATCAATAGATAGCTGATTTCCTAATGCGCTCTAACTTATGGGCGCATTAGTTATTAGCAACAAACAACTGCCTCTTGCATTTCGACTAAAAAGCTGATCGTATTTCGATCGCACTTAATTTTCTATTTCGTTACTGCTGTTTTTTGAATGGAAAAAATACTCTACCGCTCAAACTTTGGAGATAAATGCCACCCACGGTGATTAGAAACACGAAATAAGCAAGACCCTGCACCAAATAAAGTTTGTCAGTGTAGCCAAACATCGCGCTCAGCAACAAGCCGGGAAACTTTTCTTCGGGAAGCACTTTCGAGGTATTCCACACCATCGGCCCGAGAATGCAAGAGTGCTCTTTGGCAAATCTTTCGTAATAGAAACACATCCCCGCTGACTCGCGATTGGCTTGCGATAAAATATTCACCGCGCTGTCAAATAATCCCAAAGTAGATACGACTAAACCCGCTACAATAAAGAGCAGTAAAATGCCCATATACTTAAAAAACAGGCGGATATTAATTTTCACTCCCCATTTAAACAGCAGCACGCCAACTCCGGTGGCTGAAAGTATTCCTGCCAAAGCGCCGAGGGCTGGAAGAATGCCTTGTTGAAACTTAGCGACAACAAACAAAACGGTTTCAAATCCTTCGCGCAAAACTGCAATCAAAACTAAACTAAATACGCCCCAACCTGCATGAGAATTTTGCGTTAAGGCAGCACTTACTGCGCCTTCGACTTCGGCTTTCATAAATCGCGCTTGCTTGGTCATCCAGAGCAGCATCCAGCTCAGCATTGCGATTGCTAAAAGTCCAAAGGTTGCCTCTAGCAGGGATTCCATAATTGGTGCAAAGGGCTGATTGGATGCGGACAAAATTTGAATTGTCCAGCCGAACAGTACACCTATCAAAGCGCTGGCAATAAGTCCGACGGCGACACCGCCAAAAACCCAAGGATTTAAATAACTTTGTCCCGATTTTTTGAGGCAAGCTAGAACGATTCCGACAACTAAGGCTGCTTCGACTCCTTCGCGGAGAGTAATTACAAAGGTGGGCAATGCTTCGCTAAAATTCATTTTTTTAATTAGAAGGAAGAAGGAAGTTCGGCAACGGATTATGTAACGGATGTAACGGATGTAACGGATGTAACGGATGTAACGGATGTAAGTCCCTCGGAAGAGGGAAGAGGGAAGAGGGAAGAGGGAAGAAGGCTTTAGTTATCCGGCGACTTAAGGAAGAAGGAAAAAGACTTACTTAATTTCGATAATATTTGAAAGGTTTGTAGTGCGGACTTAAGTCCGCAAGATTGGAGCGGACTTAAGTCTGCACTACAAACCTTTTTTAGGATGCTGGTTTGAAAACTTTTTGGCTGTCGCTTTCTATCGTTTTAACTAGCTGGTTGACTTGTTCGGTGGTTTTGATGGGGGCGGGGGGTGCGATCGCCGTTGGCCAATTTGTCTTAAGTTCAGTCATGTTGGCAACAATTGCTTTGTCAATCTCAGGGCTGGCTTTAGCCACTTGATCGGCAATATCTTTGTACAACATTTCCGCGTACATGACAAAACCCCGCGAATCTTGATATTCAATAATTGCGGAAATTTTGCCGTTAGCAACTGCGGCTCCGTATTCGGAATTAGCTGTATCCAGCAAGCCGTTAATCACTTGCAGCACGAATTTCGGATCTTTTCGCTGCGCTTCGGGAAGAGCGGCAATTGCTCCGTCAACTGCTTGCATAGATGTGTCAAATTCCGCATTCACTTGAGCCGGATCTTTTGCACCCGCTTTAACTAAATCCTGCAATTTAATTAAAGTAGCCTTAAATTCGGGAATTTTACGCTCGTTTAGCTGATCTTCCACATCGGCATAAATTTCTTCGACTGGATGCCCGATGTGAGGTTCGGCTTGATCGGGTTTGCCTTGATCCAAGAGTTCTTTGGCTACGAAAAGATGCCCTTTCATCAAGCCAAGTTTAGTCATGAAGTCTACATCTTTTGGCTCGCCTGTCAGCACCACATTTTCAATAGTTACCAAGTCTTTGATTTGGTCGAATTGGGCTTGATTGATGACATTTTTAGAGACCAATTCTTCTGTTTTTCCGTAAGGGCGGCTGGCTTGAATTTTGTTAGAAAGTGCCGGGATTCCTAACTTGGCTTCGAGTTTATCTAACTCGGAAAGAATGGCGGTATTAATGTTAATTCCGCCTTTGCCGCTGTGATTCATGCTGTGGCCGCTTGTTGCTGCAGGACTAGCAGTGGCGGTGGGTGAGGCGGTGCTGCCGGTGTTGCTGGCGGTGGGGGTGGAAACGCAACCAGCCAAAGCAACGAGGATGGCTGTAGCAGCGGCTGTCGGTAATTGGCGAAAGGATGGTAACATGGCAGTTGATGATTTTTTGGTTAGGTGCAGTAGGACTCGCCTGTTATTAAGAAAGTTTCCTAATTATTTGCGAGTTAATGATTCTACCTATTTATGAGAAATTTTGGTAGATAATTTAAGATTTTCTTAACTTGAATCGGCGCCGATCGATCGCGATTTGGGTTAAGCGATGACTTCAAATAAACCCATGCAGCCTGCTTCGGCGATCGCATCTTGATGGGGATGAAACATAAATTTTCCGGCGTAGCCGTAGGTAAATTCTAAGATATGTCTTTCAGCTACTCCCATTGTAATGACATCAGTTCTTTCACTGGGAGTCAAAGTCATTCCCGTGCGGTACACATCAAAAAAGTTGGCGTGCAGGTGAAAAGTCACTGCCGCTTCGTACTCAATCAGGTTAAGAACGTACAGCCGGATTAGCTGATTTCGGTAAATAGGGATCGGGTTGTTCATGTAATAATTGGGCAACCCGTTAAAAGCGTAAAGTTCGTTTTTTTCGTCGTCGTTTACGTCGTATCCTCCCATGATTAACATGATTTCATCCGCGGGAGGACGGGGTTTTGGCGGATCGATAATGAACATTCCATAAAGTCCTTTACCTATATGGCGAGTTACAGGAGCAATATGGCAGTGATATAGATGCACTCCGTAAGGATTGGCATCGAATTCATAAATAAATACCGAACCGTTTCTCACTGGCTTAACGCCATCCATTTCGCTGGTATGAATGCCGTGAAAGTGCAGCGAGTGAGAATGTCCACCTTTGTTAGAAAAGATGACGCGGATGCGATCGCCCTCAGTTGCCCTTAATGTCGGCCCCGGCACGCGATTGTTAACGTTCCAGGTGTTGAAAGTGACGGCGCTATTAAGTTGGACGATCGAAGTATTAGCTTCCAGGCGAAATTCCCGAACCGTGCGCCCGTTTTCGCGCGTCACCGTGCCGTAATCAAAATCGCGCACAATTTGCATCGGGTTGATATTGCTGACGGTGAGTGCATCTGCGGGCATGGGCGGTATTCTCGCGACTGATGTCGGTTTGCGAGTCAAGTGTTGAAGTGCGATCGCGCCGCCCGCTACCCCAGCACCAGCTATTCCTAGCTGTAGCAGTTGGCGGCGACTCCAGCGCCCAGCCTTTTTAATGGCGGGACGATCGGATAAATCTGTCATACTTATTGAAAAAATTTCTCAAAATTTAACTCATGGTTGATTATAAGACATTACCAGCTTGTTGTCAATTATTGTCAACTGTTATCCTTTTCTGGGAAGTCAGAAGATTTCATGCTGATTTCATCTCAGTATGTGAGGTTAGATGTTGGGGTAGATGCTGCCGATCGCTAACAATGTATAAGGATTTACCGCTATAAATTAGAGTTATGAGAGTTTTGCTAGTTGAAGATGAGCCAGATTTAGGGAAAGCGATCGATCGCACTTTAAAGCAGGAAAAATATATAGTTGATTGGGCCCTAGATGGCAATGAAGCTTGGGAATATTTAGACAGTCAGTGGACGCAATATAACCTGGCTATTTTTGACTGGTTGCTACCAGGATTGTCAGGATTGGAACTGCTGCGGAGATTGCGTGCTAAAAATAGCGCCCTGCCCGTCTTGATGCTGACAGCAAAAGACCGTATGGAAGATAAAGTGGCGGGACTAGATGCCGGGGCTGACGATTATTTAGTTAAACCGTTTGGCATGGCGGAACTGTTAGCAAGATTGCGGGCTTTGCAAAGGCGATCGCCCCAAATTCAACCGCAACAGCTACAGGTAGGGAATCTAGCCTTAGATTGCGGGAATCGCACTGTTTGTCATCTCGATAGAAGTGGTAACAGCCAGATAATTTCTCTAACAAACAAAGAGTTTCAACTGCTAGAATACTTTATGAAACATCCCAACCAAATTATCACCACTGACCAAATTCGGAATCAGCTATGGGAGGCGAGTGCAGATACCTTTAGCAATGTGGTAGCAGCTCAAGTGCGCTTGCTGCGGCGAAAACTTGAGTCTGTTGGCGCCACGAATTTAATTGAAACCGTACACGGCGTCGGATACCGAATGAAAAGGGGAGAGATATAAATTTATCGTTTGGTGGGGGCGGGTTTTTGAGATTGTTTGTTTTTTGCTGAATTTTTGGTAAACCTGCCACTACAATATACTTTGTTAAATATTAAAATTTAGTGAATTTAATGTGAATCAAAACAAACTATTTAACCGAACTCGCTGGCAATTAGCCATTTCCTATGCGGCTGTAATGGGTTTGATTTTAAGCTTGTTGGGATTTGGCGTATACAAGGCGATCGCCCACGCGCACTGGATCGCCATCGATCGCGAATTAGAATCAGTAGCGGGGACGCTACACGACAGCCTCGAAACAAAATTGCAGCAGCCCGGACGCCTAGAACCAATAGTCAATGAGCTTTTGCCCAACCTCCGCGTAATAGGAGTGAATGGCATTAAAAAACAGTTACCAAGCCGCCATATTTTAAGCGCTATCAACCAAGGCTATTACTATATTCGTTTATTTGATTATTCGGGGAAATTAATTGCTACAGCAGGCGCTTATCCCGAAGAATTACCAGCCGAATTTAACTCCCAATACTGGCAAACAATAACTGACACCAAAGGCAATGTTTATCATCAAATTTCTGTAGCGCTACATACCCAAACACAGCAAGATTGGGGATATTTTCAAGTTGGGCGGAGCTTGCAAGACTTTAATGATTATCTCAGTACAGTGAAATGGGTTTTGAAACTAGGATTGCCTACAGCATTAATTTTGATCGGCTTTGCTAGTTGGTTATTGGCCGGATTGGCGATGAAACCGATTTATTCTTCCTACCGACAAATCCAACAGTTTACAGCGGATGCTGCCCACGAATTGCGGACGCCTTTAGCGGCATCTCAAGCAACTGTAGAATCGGCGCTGTTGACGCCTCAATTAGATGAAAAAGAAGCGCGGGAAATTTTGCAAACAGTCGATCGCCAAAACCGACGGTTAACTCAGTTAGTGGCTGATTTGCTGCTGCTGGCTCGCATGGATAATCAAGCGATACGCGATCGCCCTCAATTGTGTTGTTTGAATGACTTGGTGAGCGATTTAGTAGAGGAATTGGCAGCTTTGGCGATCGCTTCTAAGGTAGCCATAACCTCGTCCGTGCGGGTGCAACAACAATTAAATGTTGTCGGCAATTCCGACCAACTTTATCGCTTAGTTGCTAATTTAATTGTTAATGCCATTCAATACACTCCGGCGGGCGGGAAAGTAACAGTTATTTTAGATTGCAATCACATCGAGGCGATCGTTCAGGTTCAAGATACCGGTATTGGGATCGCGGCGGCAGATTTAGAGCGAATATTCGATCGATTTTACCGAGTCAACAGCGATCGATCGCGCCATACAGGCGGTTCGGGACTGGGATTGGCGATCGCCCAAACCATAGCCCGCGCCCACCGCGGCAGCCTCAGCGCCCGCAGCCAATTGGGTTCCGGCAGCACCTTTCTCCTGCAGTTGCCTTTGTGAGCTACTATGTGAGGGCAACTGACATCTTGCACCATGTTCGCTTAACAGGCCTTTCGAGCCTGTCCGACAAAAAGTGAATTATCTTGTGGGGAGTAGGAGTTGGCATTTTCTAGCCCGCCCGTGAAAGGCTGATTGAGAATTGTGCAAGATGTGGGGAAAACCGAATCATCTTTTTGTGGTAATCCCTTTTGCAGAAGAGAGCACGATCGCCGAAAATCATTAAATAGCTATTTCTAAGCAATTAGCAGTCATCAGAGAGAAAAATTATGACAGTTTTAGAACAGGGAACAATCTCAATCCATACCGAAAATATTTTCCCGATTATCAAGAAGTCGCTATATACTGACCACGAAGTCTTCTTGCGGGAACTAATTTCTAACGGCGTCGATGCCATTGCCAAACTCAAAATGGTTTCCCGTTCCGGAGAGTACAGCGGCGACATTGGCGAACCGCACATCAACATAGCAATTGACAAAGAAAACAAAACCCTCTCAATTTCCGATAACGGCATCGGCATGACCCTCGACGAGGTAAAAAAATACATCAACCAAGTCGCTTTCTCCAGCGCAGAAGAATTTATTCAAAAATACCAAGGCAGTGGCGACGACGCAATTATTGGTCACTTCGGCCTCGGTTTCTACTCTTCTTTCATGGTGGCTCAGAAAGTAGAGATTGACACTCTTTCTTACCAAGAAGGCTCCCAAGCAGTACACTGGTCTTGCGACGGTTCCCCAGCTTTTGAACTATCAGAATCCGCACGCACAGAACGCGGTACTACGATTACTCTGACACTCCAAGACGAAGAACAAGAGTATGTAGATCCCACCCGGATTAAGCAGTTAATCAAAACTTACTGCGATTTCATGCCTGTCCCCATCAAATTTGAGGGAGAGGAAATCAACAAGCACAAAGCAATCTGGCGGGAATCAGCCAGCAATTTGCAAAAAGAAGATTATTTGGAACTGTACCGCTACCTTTACCCGTTCCAAGATGAGCCGCTGCTGTGGGTACACCTGAATACAGATTATCCTTTCATTGTCAACGGGATTCTTTTCTTTCCCAAATTGCGGCCGGATGTTGATGTTACCCAAGGCAATATTAAGCTATTCTGCAACCAGGTTTTTGTCAGCGACCACTGCGAAGAAATTATCCCGAAATTCTTGATGCCACTGCGGGGAGTTATTGACAGTACCGACATTCCGCTGAACGTTTCTCGCAGTTCTTTGCAAAGCAATCGCACGGTGCGGAAAATCGCTGACTATATTGCGAAAAAAGTGGGCGATCGCCTGAAAGAACTCTACCGCGACGACCGTGACGAATACATCCGCTGCTGGCAAGATATCGGCACTTTTGTCAAGTTCGGAACTCTCAACGATGACAAGTTCAAAAAGCAAGTCGAAGATATTTTAATCTACCGCAGCACCTACGAACCAACAGCCGAGAAGCCAGAAACTGCAACGCCAGAAGTTCAGGTGCAAACAGAGGAAGGAGATTTATGGCAAGATGTCACTCCGAAGTCGGATAATTCTCGTTCCACGCAGCCTTACACAACTCTAAAAGAGTATTTGGAACGCAATCAAACACGTCACGAAAATCGGGTGTTTTACTGCACAGAACCTGCGTCTCAAGCAACTTACGTCGCACTGCACAAAAGCCAAGGTTTAGAAGTGCTGTTTATGGATTCTTTCATCGACACGCACTTTATCAGCTTCTTGGAAAGAGAATACTCAGATGTCAAATTCTCGCGGGTGGATTCGGACATTGACGACACGCTAATTGACAAAGAGAAAGAAGCGGAAATTGTCGATCCGGCGACGAATAAGACTCGCAGCGAACAAGTTAAAGAAATGTTCCAAAAGGCTCTCAATAAGCCGAAAGTGAACATTCGCACTGAAGCTTTGAAGTCTGACTCTACGGAGGGTGCGCCACCTGCGATCGTACTTTTACCGGAAGCTTTGCGCCGGATGCGCGACATGACGGCGCTTTTGCAGCAGCAAGCCGCCGAATTCCCCGAAGAACACGTTTTGTTGGTGAATACCTCTCACCCGCTGATTCAAAATCTGGCTAGTTTGAGTCAGGGTGCGATTATTCAAGGCGGCGGGGAGTCTCCGTCGGCTGAGTTGGCGAGTATGATTTGTCACCACGTTTACGACTTGGCTTTGATGGCCCAGAAGGGTTTCGATGCTGAAGGGATGCAGGAGTTTGTTGAGCGATCGAACAATGTCTTGACAAAATTAACAGAACGTGCAATGTAAGAACCCGCCCAACCCCCTTGCTAAGGGGGGAGCAGCAGAGTTTGCTTGTTGCGGTCTCTGCTGGAAACAGCAGGTTTGCTTGTACCCCATTCAGCAGTGAGGCTACAGGGTTTTTCTTGTCCCCCCTTTTTTTGGGGGGGCTAGGGGCGTAGTCCGCGATTGCTCTATAATAAAAGGCTGCATCACAAACAAGTAGTCTGGAGGGCAATATGTCACGGAAATGTCAGCTAACGGGGAAGAAGGCGAATAACGGTTTTGCGGTTTCTCACTCGCACCACCGCACTCACAAGTTGCAAGGCGCAAATTTGCAGTGGAAGCGGGTTTGGTGGCCGCAGGAGAAGCGCTGGGTAAGATTGCACCTTTCTACAAAGGCGATTAAAACCTTGCAACACAAGGGTTTGGAAATCATGGCGAAGGAAGCTGGAATTAATCTTTACAAGCTTTAAAAAACTTGGCTAAATTAAAATGAGGGCGATCGCACATTTGAGAGTGCGATCGCCCTTACTTTTAGAGAAAAACCTTTACTAGAGCAATTTTCGGCATTGCAGTAAATAAGTAGTCATCTGGCCTTTGCCTTTAACTTCGATAAGGCCGCGGTTTTCAAAGAAATACTTTTCTCGCAATTGCTGATAAGTTGTTTCTGTTACCTGAATACTCCCTGGCTTGCCGTGAGATTCCATGCGGGAAGCGGTGTTAACGGTGTCTCCCCACAAATCGTAAATAAATTTTTTAATACCGATGACTCCGGCGACAACCGGGCCAGTGTTGATGCCGATTCTAATGCTGAAATCTTGATTGTGGATATTGCTGAAGTCAGTAATTGCCTGCTGCATATCGATGGCCATTTCTGCGATCGCTTCTGCGTGATCCGGGCGAGCAATTGGCAGCCCTCCAACTACCATGTAAGCGTCGCCAATCGTCTTAATTTTTTCCAAACCGTGTCTTTCTGCTAGGTTGTCAAATGTCGAAAAGATATCATTCAGCAAAGCAACTAATTCCGTTGGAGTAACTCGCGAACTGAGTTGAGTAAAGCCTACTATGTCCGCAAATAAGACAGTAACATCAGCAAAAGTGTCTGCGATCGTACTGTCTCCCCGCTTCAACCGATTTGCTATTTCTTCAGGCAAAATATTCAACAGCAAGCGTTCCGATTGTTCCTGTTGAACTCGCAGTGCACTTAAAGTATCATTCAGAGCATTAGTTCGTTCTTTCACTCTAAATTCCAACTCTTCATTCAGCTTGTAAAGCGCCATTTCAGCTCGCCTGCGGTCTGTGATATCCGTACCGATTGCCAGCATTCCCACAAAATTTCCTGCCGAGTCAAACAGCGGTTTATTTGCCCACGATACCCAAACCCGATCGCCGCTGCGCCGGATACTTTCATTTTCATTTCGCGTGTATTGTTCTGGGTTTTGCAAAATATCTCTCAACTTTGCTGCCAAGTCATTTCCTGTTGTATCTCTCTGGGGAATAATTGTTCCCACGGCGTTTTTGCCAATTATCTCTTTTTCATCGTAACCAAAAAAAATCTGTGCAAATTCGTTAAAAAAAGTAATATTTCCTTCCGTATCTAGTTTTAAAATAATGCTGTTAGCATTTTCCACTAATTCCCGATACTTAATTTCGCTTTGTCGCAGCGAATCCTCTGCTGAGGCGCGTTCGGCTACAGTGGCGGCCAACAGCAGCGATGTAACTACAATTACGCTCATAAAAGCCTGCAAAAATAAGATTGCCTGATTGATATTTTCCGCTTTGGCAATAAAGGGGCCACCTCCCTGAGAACCGCCCCAAATGGCGATACAGGATACAATGAAAGATGCTAAAACAGCCCCGATCTGACCGAATTGAATGGTTGCCCAAATTACCAAGGGAAATGGCAAGTATTCGAGGGGATACCCGGAGAGATTACTTTCACTTTTTGAGTTGTAGACGAGCCAACTGACTGTTACTAATAACAGCAGGCATATTCCGGCACTGATTCGATTTACAATTGTTTGACTGCCTGTATTTTGTGGATGGCGTGTGGCTTGTTTTTGGTATATAATCAGCAGCAGGGGAGTAAAAATTACAACTCCCAATGTATCTCCAAGATACCAATTCCAGCGAATTGGCCAATATTCGCTCCACTCAATTAAACCAGTTACACCGAGGCGCAGCGTGCCGAGAGTGGAGTTAATTTGAGTGGCAACTACAGCACCGCAAAAGACTAAATTGACTACATCGATTAGCCGCTCAAGTGAGGGGCGAAAGTTGAGCTTTTGCAGCAAAGTAAAAGCGCATAAAGCTTGTAAACAAGCACAAAAAGCACTAATTATTGCAAGTGTTAAAGACACATTAAGGTTAATAGTTTCGTAAAAAAATACGCCTAAAGCTATTCCCGGCCAAACTCGCCGACCAAATAATAAAAGTGCAGCTTGTGCAATTCCTGCGGGCGGCCAGACGCAGGTAGCTAATTTATTTACGCCGGGGATTGAAACTGCTATTTTTGCTCCTAAAGCGTAAGCAAAGGCAATGGCAGCTATTTTTGCTAAGTATTGCCAATTTATAGATTGAGCAAATCGCAGAAACAGATTTTTGTTTTGGTTCATACTGAGCTTTATATTTTTAACTGGCTATGCCCACAGCCAAGACGATTAGGATCTAATTAATTGCATAAATATGAGCTGAACATTGTTTATTCCTTTTTCCCTCTGTTTTTCCTCTTCCTTCTTCCCTCTTCCTTCTTCCTTCTTCCTTCTTTTACAATTTAATGCCTGTGAGAAAATAAGTGTTCATTTCACCTTTGCCTTTGACTTCGATCGCGCCACGACTTTCAAATACATACTTGTACTGCAATATATCATAAGTTGCAGAGGTGACTTGAATGCTTCCCGGTAAGCCGTGGGATTCCATGCGGGAAGCGGTGTTAACGGTGTCTCCCCACAAATCGTAAATAAATTTTTTGATGCCGATGACTCCGGCGACAACCGGGCCGCTGTTGATGCCGATTCTGATGCTGACATCTTGATTTTGGGTGTGGCTGAAATCAATAATTGCCTGCTGCATATCCAGGGCCATTTGGGCGATCGCCTCTGCATGATCGCTGCGGGGCAGGGGCAGCCCTCCAACTACCATGTAAGCGTCACCAATGGTCTTAATTTTTTCCAATCCGTGCTTTTGGGCTAGGCGATCGAAGGTGGAAAAAATGTCGTTAAGCAAGGAAACTAATTCCGGCGGAGAAATTTGGGAACTAATTTGGGTAAAACCGACTATATCGGCAAACAATACTGTTACTTCGGCAAAAGTATCGGCGATGATGCTTTGGTCTTGTTTGAGTCTTTCGGCGATCGCTTGTGGCAACACGTTGAGCAGGAGGCGATCGGATTTTTCTTGTTCTAAGCGCAAAGCTGCCTCAGCTTCTTTGCGAGTTGTGATATCTTCAACAGTACCTTCGTAATAAAGCAAATTTCCATGTATGTCGCAGACAGTATAAGCATTTTCGGCAATCCAAATTATACTGCCATCTTGACGGTAAACTTGAGATTCCAAATCCGATACTTTGCCGTTACTTCGCATTAATTCTATGACTTCTGCCCGCTGTTCTGGGTCTACATATAGCTGGCGGTTGATATCAGTTAAATTTGCCATCAACTCCTCGCAGGAACTGTAACCATAAATGCGAATCAAAGCAGGATTGACGCTGAGATATTCCCCATCGGGAGTAGTTTGAAAGATGCCGACGATCGCATTTTCAAAAATGCTGCGGTATTTGGCCTCAGCTTGTCGCAGCGCTTTTTCAGCGCGCTGGCGTTCCCGCGCTTCCACTGCGAAAGTTACAGAATCTGTTAGAGAAACAGCAAAACTTTGTTCTTCAATAGTCCAATTGCGGGGCATTCCTACGTGTTCCAAACAGAGAATTCCTGCTATTTCTCCGCCTATTTGAATCGGGGTATCTAGCATGGAAGTGATGCCCAAGGGAATTAGGTAAAATTCCTCAAATTCTCTAGTTCTAAAATCTTTTTGCGCGTCAAAGGCAGCAATTGCGCGTTCTTCTCGCAGTGCTTGAAAATAGACAGGATAGTCTGCTTCTGCTAATTCCATACCCTTTGAGTGCTGCTTGGCGGTGCGATCGAACAAATCCAAGCACTCCATCTTAGATTTAGGGCGATCGTACAACCAGACACTCGATCGCGCAACTTCCAGAGTACGGCTAGCAGTTTCAGTTATTTCTTGAAGCGCTTTGGTTAAGTCCCCTTGATTCAGCGCTTTATTTTTGGCTAAATCAATTAATGCCGATTTCTGTTTCTGTAGCTGAAGTTCGCTTTGTTTCAGGGCATTTGTGCGCTCTGCAACTCGGATTTCCAGCTTTTCATTCAGCTTTTGCAAGGCTATTTCAGCGTTTCGGCGATCGGTGATATCTGTGCCGATGCAGAGGATGCCCTGGAGTTCCCCCGCTGCATCAAACAGCGGTTTATTTGCCCAAGATACCCAAATGCGAGATCCGTCACGCCGGATATTTTCATTTTCATAGTTAGTAAAGCGATCGGGATTTTGTAAAATTTCATTATAAACCAACTCTAAGTTATTCCCTTCGAGGTCGGTTTGGGGAATAATTGTTCCCACTGCATTTTTTCCAAGGATTTCTTCCTGATTGTAACCAAACAATATTTCGGCAAACTCATTAAAAAAAATAATTGTGCCTTTTGGCTCCAATTTGACAATAATGCTGTTAGCATTTTCCACCAAATCTCGATATTTAATTTCGCTTTCTCGCAGAGAATTTTCGGCTGCTGCGCGTTCGGCTACCGTCGCTGCCAATAACAGCGAAGTAATCGTAACTACAGCCATAAAAGCTTGTAAAAATAAAATAGCCTGACTAATATTTTCTGCTTTGGCTATAAACGGGCCACCTCCATTAGAACTGCCTAAAATTGCGATACTTGAGACAACTAACGATGCCAGAACAGCGGCCCGCTGACCGAATTGGAGCGCCGCCCAAATTATCAAAGGAAACGGCAAATATTCAAGGGGATAGCGAGAAAGAGAAGCGTCATTTTTTGACTCAAATACAAACCAGCTCACCCCAATTAATAATATCAACCATACTCCCCGCCAAATTAAATAATTTTTCGGAAGATGTGTTTTTATTTTTAAGCGATCTGCAGTTACTTGAGGACGAAAAATAATGAGGATTAAGGGAGTCAAAATCAAAACTCCCATTGCGTCACCCAACCACCAATTCCACCGAAGCGACCAATATTCTGACAAATCTACTTTGCCAGCCAAATATATGGAAAGCGCGCCGATAGTACAACTGATTTGAGTAGAAATTAGACCGCCAAACAAGATTAAATTAACTACATCTTTCAATCGTTCTAGAGAGGGACGAAACCCCAGCCAGCGCAGCACAGTTGCTGCAAAAACAGCTTGCAGAATAGCGCCAATGTTTCCTCCCAGCCAAAGTGCAAAGATCTGTTCAGTTGGGTTAACAAAATTGAGTATAAATATACCCAAAACAATCGCAGGCCAGACTTTTCTACCAAATAATAAAAGTCCGGCTTGTGCAATTCCTGCGGGCGGCCACACCGAGGAAGCAAAGGGATTGACACCTTGAATTGCAAATGCTAGTCTCGCCCCCACGGCGTAAGCGATCGCAACGACAGTTACTTGGGCTAAGTAGCGCCAAATTCGGGATTGAGGGAATCGAAGAAACTGACTTAGATTCAGATTCATATCGCACCTTACTACTCGTTAATTTAGGGTGCAGGCTGTGCACTTTGCTAGCTGCACATTCAGGATGCAGATCAAACCCACACACTTATGGTTTGATTGTTTTTTGAGATAAAATTTAAACGCATAACAACTGATATTTTGGGCTAATGCAAGGTGCGCGCCGCGCACCTTACTGTTATAACAACTTATTTGATGGCGGCATCAATCCAGTTTTTCAAAGTAGCATTAACTTCCTCAATGAGAATTTCATGGGATTTGTGAGTTGCTCTTTCCACAATTTCAACTTTACCTGATTTCAGCGAACGACCTGTAACAATGCGATAGGGAATGCCGATTAAATCGGCATCTTTGAATTTAACCCCGGCTCGTTCGTCTCGGTCATCTAGTAGGGTTTCAATGCCAGATTGATTGAGTTCTGCGTAGAGTTTTTCAGCGACTTCTACTTGTTGGGCGTCGGAAATATTGGGGATGCTAATGATGGCGTGATACGGCGCGATCGCCACTGGCCAGATGATCCCGTCTTTGTCGTAGGATTGTTCTACGGCAGATTGAGCCAGCCGCGACACGCCGACACCGTAGCAGCCCATCACAAAGGGCATTTCTTCCCCTTGTTCGCTGGTGTAGGTGGCGCCCATTGCTTGCGAGTATTTTGTGCCTAATTGGAAGATGTGGCCGACTTCGATACCTCTGGCGCTTTGCAAGGTTTGTTCGGGATTGTGCACCGCCCGATCGCCCTTTTTGGCCGTTCTGACACCCACAACCGTTGCAGGTAGCGGAAATTCTTTGTTCCAATTAGCCCCGACAACGTGGTATCCTGACTCGTTAGAACCAGTGACAAAGTTGGTTAGATCGACAGCAGTGCGATCGACCAAACGCAAAAACTTAGAATTTACCTCCTTGCTTCCAGCGATATAATCATCAGCAAGATCCGGAGCCATATAACCCAGAGGCAAAGATTTAGTCGCCCATTTCCCCTGAGCTTCCGCATCAGGAACCGTCAAAAATAAAACAGTTTTAGCTTGATAATTTGGTGCTAACTTCGTCAATTCATTCAGCAACTTTACCTGATTCACATCTTGGTCGCCGCGAATACTTACCAATACCAAAACTGTAATACCGCTGTCATAAACAGCCTCATAAAGCACATTTTTGACAACTTGCGTCGGAGAGCATTTCAAAAACTTGCCCAGTTTATCAATTGTGTCAGTTCCCGGCGTTTCCCGCTTTTCAAAAGTTGCGAATGGCGACGGTTCCGCATCAGCAGGAATCGATACAGCCTTCTCCACATTAGCAGCATACTGACCATCTTCAGTATAAAGAACTTCATCCTCACCCGCTTCTGCCAGCACCATAAACTCTTGAGAGCCAGAGCCACCAATTGCACCAGAATCGGCATCTACTGCTCGGAATTCCAAGCCCGATCGGCGCAGCATATTGCTGTATGCTCGATCCATATCCTGATAAGTTTTTTTCAAACTTTCTTCGCTAGTATGAAAAGAATAGCCATCTTTCATAATAAACTCGCGACCGCGCATCAACCCAAAACGCGGGCGAATTTCATCGCGAAACTTAGTTTGAATTTGATAGAGATGCAAAGGCAACTGCCGATAGGAACGAACCATATCCTTAGCAATTGTAGTAATTACCTCTTCGTGAGTTGGCCCCAATCCCAACTCAGTATCGCGGCGGTCTGTGAGAGAAAACATGATACCTTCAGCTTTAGTGTAGGTATCCCAGCGACCGGATTCCCGCCACAAATCTGCAGGTTGCAGTTGCGGGAGAAGGCATTCTTGAGCGCCGGTAGCATCCATTTCTTCCCGCACAATTTGGGAGACTTTTTTGAGAACTCGCCACATCAAAGGCAGATAAGCGTAAATGCCGCTACCGATGCGCCGGATGTATCCCGCACGGAGTAATAGTTTGTGGCTGGGAATTTCTGCTTCTGCAGGGTCTTCCCGCAGGGTGACAAAAAGCATTTGAGAGAGTCGCATAGCTGATTTCCTTAAAAGACCGGATGATTGTAATCTCAGATTAACTTCTGATATTATCAGAACTAAGCCAGATTTGATTAAATCTATGAACAAAATTTGAAAAAATTATCAAAAAGGTATGACAGCATTTGATAATTGTCACTCTCCTACTCTGCAATCTCAGTGGATTGCCTTAAAAGATGAAAACAGTTGACAGTTGACAGTTGACAGTTGACAGTTGACAGTTGACAGTTAAGAGTTGATGGCGAGATTTTTAAACACTTGATAGCTGACAATTCTCATGACTAGATTTATTCACGACCAATTCGCAAAACAGTATCTCAAAGAACTATTAACCCCTCTGGGCAAAGTCGAAACCAGCCTCGACATTGCTGGAGAAGTGAGGCAGATTGACGTTTTTTTTGCCCCCAAAGCCGAACCAGAAGTCGAAGCAACAGCCCTCGGCATTTTGGGTCAAATTGCAGCAAAACCCGCTGTATTGGAACCATTCCGCAGTCCTGTTCAAACTGGAGAAATTCGCAGTTGTTTGGGCAAACTATTTGATGTCCACGCCGAATATGAACGAGTCGCAGCCAGAGATAATAGCAAGATTGCAGAGGCAGACTTGCCCCAACTCTGGATACTCTCGCCGACGGTTTCCGACGTTATGTTAGCTGGATTTGGAGCGATTCCCGAACCCGAAAATTGGGTAAATGGAGTTTATTTTCTGAGTCCGTCTCTGAAAGCAGCAATTATTGCCATTCACCAACTGCCCCGCACTCCCGAAACGCTGTGGCTGAGGATTTTGGGGAAGGGAAACGTGCAAAAGCAAGCTATTGCCGAATTGAGAGAATTACCCTCTGATAATTTCTTTCGGTTGAGCGCGTTAGAATTGTTGTACAACTTGCGAACGATTTTAGAAATCCGCCAAGACATAGATCGAGAAGATCGGGAGTTAATTATGGAACTGTCACCCCTCTATTTGCAACGGCTTGAAGATGCAACTCAACGAGGTATCCAGCAAGGTATCCAAGAAGGTATACAGCAAGGTATCCAAGAAGGTATCCAAGAAGGTATACAGCAAGGTATCCAAGAAGGTATCCAGCGCAGTCAACGCTTGATAGTTGAGAGTATGCTACAAGTGAAATTTGGCGAGATTGATGAAGAATTAGCCCAGATAATTGAGCCTTTGATTAAACTAGAAAGCCTCGATCGCGCGCGACTGATTAGGCAGCTCAAACGCCCGGAATTACTAGCTCGTTTTCAGCATAAAAATCAAACGGAATCCTAAAAAGACAGCGCACTTTACGATATGTAGGGTGCGCTAAATATCACTTGAATATTTATGATCTATCGAGAAAATCGGGAGTTAATTATGGAACTGTCACCGCTCTATTTACAACGGCTTGAAGAAGCAACTCAGCGAGGTATCGAGCAAGGTATTCAGCGAGGTATCGAGCAATATTTTCAGCAAGGTATCCAGCAAGGTATCGAGCGAGGTTTTCAGCAAGGTTTTCAGCAAGGTTTTCAGCAAGGTTTTCAGCAAGGTAAACGCGAGATTATTGAGAGTATATTAGAAGTAAGATTTGGCGAAATCGATGAAGAATTAGCCCAAATAATTGAGCCTTTGATTCAACTAGAACCTCTTGAAAGCACGCGACTGAGTATGCAGCTCGATCGCCCGGAATTACTAGCTCGTTTTCAGCCTAAAAATCAAACGGAATCCTAAAAAGACAGCGCACTCTACGATATGTAGGGTGCGCCACATCGCACTTTATTAAGTAACCACGCCCTATTAATTACATAAAAAGTCTTGATGGCCCCTGTGATAATTACTAGCCATCGCCCCCGCCTCAAACCTGCATTTTTTGGGCGAACTCTACGGCTACTCCTCCCAAATCAACTCATTTCTGACTTTAGAGGGATTTATTTTTCCGCTTCCAGAGCCATAATCAGCAGTAAGGATGACATAACTAAAGAACTGATTTACTATTCATCCTTATTTTACGAATTAGGGCTTCCTTAAGATAAAGCCTGACGAAAAAAACCACCATCAAAAAAGTGTCCATTCCCCTAGTTAAATGTTAGGGGATAATTTCAATATGCCTGATTCGGCATCAAAATTTAGGAGGTAATTTATGTTTGAAAGCGAGTTATTAATGTCGCTGTACAGTCCCAAATTCAATATTGCCCAAATGCCGGTGCAAAGAGATGTCCCATTCCAGCACCCGGATGTCGCAGGGCTGATGTTTCTAAGTCCTCAGTTTTTCGTGGCATTAATCGCCGGGGTCATTATGGCTTTCGGCTTCCAATTCCTGTTAACAAATTTCTCGATTGCCGCCAAAATATCTAATTGGGACGACGCTTTACCCGATGATGATGACGATTCCGAAAGTTTTGGTACTAAAGTTCGGAAGACTGAAGGTCTAGTCGGCGGTTGGATTTTAGTCACAGTTAACATAGCTTTATTTGTAGCTTGTTTTCTGGCCGTCAAATTAACTTCAATTTCCTCGGTAGATGGAGCGGCAATTATTGGTGTTGTCATTTGGGCTGCGTACTTTTTAACCTTAGTATGGCTGGGTTCTAGCGCCGTCGGCTCGATGATTGGTTCCTTGATAAAAACTGCTTTTTCGGGCATTCAAGGCGTTATGGGTACTGCCGGTTCAGCGATCGGCGGCAAGATGGCAGGCGACCAAATGGTCAATACTGTGGAAGCATCTGTGGCTGCTGTCCGCCGCGAATTGAGCTCGGCTGTAGACCCGGAGAGCATTCGCGAAACACTGCAAGATTATGTGGGTTCTTTGCAGTTGCCGAAGTTGGATGTCAAGGAAATTCGCGGTCAATTTGAAAAGTTGCTGGGGGATGCCGATATCAAATCTCTGGCGGGAACCGATGTTTTAAAAAATGTTAACCGCCAGACTTTTGTGGATTTGATTAGCAGCCGCAGTGATTTTTCTCAAGAAGAAATAAATCAAGTTGCCGACCAACTCGAAGGCGTTTGGAAGCAAACATTTGGCAAGCAGCAAGAAAAGAAAGACCCGAATTTAGAGTTAGTTGATTTTCTCAAGTTTGCGGCTCCCGATTTGCTGAAGTCTGACGAACTCAACGCCAAATTGTCTCAAATCCTGGAAAATCGGGACAACAAATCGGAGTCCAGCGGGGGCATTAACCGGGCGATACAGTTGGGCGTGGAAGCTCTGGTGGGCACTGTTTTGTCGCGTACTGATTTGTCGGATTTGGATGTTGAAAAAATTTCTGGTCAGTTGCAGCAACTAACTGCAAAAGGAAAGGAAAAAGCTAAGTCTTTGAGCGAGAAGGTGGGCGATAAATTGCCTGCACTGCCTTTCAATACAGCTAAGGCTGATGTGGAAAATTACTTACTGAATACTCAACCTTGGCATCTCAACCGAGAAACTATCAAGCAGGAATTTAGGGATGTTATTTACGATCCCGAAGCTTCTCCGGGGGCAGTTTTGCGCCAGTTAGAGATGTTTAATCCTGAGTATTTTGTAGGGATTTTGGGCCGCCGCGAGGGGTTTAGTCAGGAACAGGCGACGGAAATTGCCGAACAGCTTGAAGGTGTCCGTCAAGAAGTTTTGGGCATTGTTCGAGATGCTGCTGGTGAGGAACAGTCTCAAGATTTACGCAGCCGGATTGAGAATTATTTGCGATCGACTGGTAAGGAAGAATTGAATCCTGAAGGTATCGAGAAGGACTTCCAAGCGCTTTTGGACGATCGCGATGCTGGTTTTGAGGCGTTGCGCGATCGCCTGTCGCAATTTGACCGCGATACTTTGGTACAATTGCTCGGTCAGCGGGAGGATTTCAGCCCGGAAGAAGCAGATCAGTTAATTGGGCGGCTGGAAAGTTCGCGCGATCGCGTGATTTCTCAAGCTCAAGAATTGCAAGAGCAAGCGCAATCGAAAGCGCAAGAATTGCGCCAAAAGGTAGAAGAGTATCTCCGCAATACTAACAAGGAAGAGCTCAATCCTGAAGCGATCGAGCGCGAGTTTCAAACGCTGTTAAGCGACCCGGAAGCCGGATTGAAAGCGCTGAGAGAACGCTTGTCTCAATTCGACCGCGATACGCTGGTGCAACTGCTGTCGCAGCGCCAAGACCTCAACGAAGAACAGATAAATGGGGCGATCGACAAAATCGAATCCGTGCGCGACAACATTGTCCACGCACCGCAGATCGTGGCGGATAAAGCTAAGGAACAGTACGAGGAAGTTACTGGCAAAATTGGTGAGTACCTACGGAATACCAACCTGGAAGAACTCGATCCTGAAGGTCTGAATCGGGATTTGACCAAATTGTTTGAAAATCCGAAAGAAGGCGCTTTGGCGCTGCGGGAAAGGCTGTCTCAGGTCGATCGCGAAACCTTGGTCAAGTTGCTTTCGCAGCGGGAAGATTTGAACGAAGAACAAATCAATCGGACGATCGATCGCGTGCAAGATTCGATTCGCAGCATCGTGAAATCGCCCCGTCGTTTGGCATCTCGCGCTCAAAAAACTGTCAAGGATTTCCAAGGAAGTTTGGAAAATTACTTGCAGAATACCAACAAGGAAGAGCTCAATCCTGACGGTATCAAGCGCGATTTGCAGTTGCTGTTTAGCGAGCCGGGAACGGGGATGCAAAGTTTGGGCGATCGGCTCAAGCACTTCGATCGCGGTACGCTGGTAGCCTTGCTGTCGCAGCGGGAAGACATCTCCGAAGAGGAAGCCAACCAAATTGCCGATCGGATCGAATCTGTCCGCAACGAGTTTGTCGAACAACTTCAAATGGTGCAAGACAAGTTCCAGTCGGCAATTGACGGTATTTTCGCCAAAATTCGGGATTACCTCAATTCGCTCGATCGACCAGAACTCAACTACGAAAGCATCAAGCGAGACTTCCGCAAAGTGTTTGACGACCCGCAGGCCGGATTTGACGCGATTAAAGAGCGTTTAGGCGAATTCGATCGCGGTACTTTAGTCGCAGTAATTAGCTCTCGCTCCGATATTTCAGAAGGCCAAGCTAACAAAATTATCGACCAAATTGAAGGAGCCAGGGACAGCGTGCTGTCGCGCTCGGAACGCCTGCAAGAGCAAGCCAAAAAACGCATTAAAGATATCAAGAAAAAGACCAAGCAGCAAGCAGAAGATGCGCGCGAAGCTGCAGCAACTGCTGCTTGGTGGCTGTTCGGTACGGCTCTAACTTCTGTGGTTGTTTCGGCTCTGGCTGGAGCAATAGCAGTCGGCGGTATTTCGGGTTTGTTTAGCTAGAATTTCAACAAGTTTCAATTAAAATTCTCCTGATTCTAGGCTGGCTGTTCGCCAGCCTATTTTTTTGGGAATAATAGCGTATTCGCTCCAACGGCAAAAAATGTTCGAGCGATCGCACTTACGTACTCAAAAATGAACAAAAACTGAATTGCGATCGATCGAACTTGACGCTCTTAATCGTAATTGACCTGAGACACACCGCATCATCCTTTAGTTGTAAACTTCCTACCACCTTCGGAGCCGCCACCACTAATTACTGTCGGGTTCATCTCTACCTTCAGCAAGATTCTAGCCTCCCTATTTATTTGCTAATTTTTATTCAGTAGCAAAACAAGTTTTTGCCATAAACAAACAGAGCAATACATATTATTTTGGAGACTGACATGACATTTTCTACTACCAGCGCCTACGACCAAGGAAAAGCAGATATGCAGAGCTTGAATGTAGACGATCAATTAGGTTTGCTGTGGTTTGTTTACACCGAAATGGGCAAGTCAATCACGCCAGCGGCTCCGGGTGCTGCCGGTTCCGAAATTGCTGAGGGTTTGTTCGAGCAAGTCAAGCCGCTGCCCAAGGAAGAACAACTGCAAGTAATGCGCGACATTGCCTCAAAAGCCAATACTGAAATCAGCCGGATGTACGGCTCGATGAGCCCTGAAACCAAGCTGGCTTTTTGGTACTTCCTGGCAGTAGGAATGGACGAAGGAACTATTATTCCCGTACCTTCCGACTATAAACTTCCCGAAGCTGGAAATGCTTTATTAGCAAAGATTAAGGGCATGGATTTTCAGCAGCAAATTGATTTCCTGCGCGGTACAGTTTTAGAAATGGGTGCTGAAGCCGCTCCGGGGGCTGGCATTTAATATCAAATCCTCTCTTCATCGGAATAGTAAATTCACTGTTGACTGTTGACTGTTGACTGTTGACTGTTGACTGTTGACTGTTGACTGTTGACTGTTGACTGTTGACTGTTGAATGTTGACTGTTAACAGTTAACATCATGTATGAGTACAACTGGAATTGATTTAATTTCAGTACAATCAGCACGAGCAATCAGAAACCAGTTTTCTTGCAAACATACTGCATCAACGCTTTTAATGGTGCAAAAGGTTGGTTTAATATTGACCTGCAATTCCTGCGTAAAGCGGGAATTGCAGGTCAATAGCAATTTCCAGCTAATAACTGAATTCAGCAGCTATGTTTCCCACAACTTCCGGCGCACCTGCCATTAAACGCATATCTTCGCAGGCAACTGTAAGCAAGGGCTGACCTAAGTTTAAACTGGCAAAATGACTTTCTTCAGTTACTTCTAATTTACCTTTAATCAAACCGAGTCGAGACTGAAATTCTCCTTTGAATAGTAGCAAATTTCTGTGATAGGTGCTGAAAACATTTCCGCTAAAAGATACAGGTAGCGCTAAACTTTGTTGACTGTAATTGAGACTGCACAGTTGACGGTTTGCTTGGCTAACTGTAACTCGGTAGCCTAGCGGTGTTGCTTTTACCGAATCGTTGCCTTCCCAACTAAATTGAGCTAATTCTTTAGGAAGTCCCCAAATTTCGCGCCCGCCGGCTACTGAGTTAGGGTTGTCTACGTAGATGTGGGAAATCCAAGCGCCCCATTTTCCTGCATAATTGGCGATCGCGCTTACGACAATTAACTCATTGTACTCCATCACGGAACCCAATCCGTAGGAGGATATATAAACTCCACCTAGGGTTTTTCCGGGCAATACAGAGACTATTTCTAACTCAGATGGAACCAAGGGACGCACCCGTGCCACATCTATTAATTGTAAAGTCTGAACAGCATAACCTTGCAAATTCCAAGGTGCAGGTGGATATACCATTTTCAGGGATTTTATGTGGGATATTTTATACTTATTTTAGCTCAACTTCTAAAACAGCAACTGGTTTTGGTATTTATTTATAAAGTTTTTGGAAAATTATTTAAGTCTTAATGTTTATAGTCTCAAAAAGTACAAAGTAAAAACCTTTGCCGAAAATCAACCCTCAGATAGCATTAGCGTAGAATATCGCCGTCCTGATGTTGGCGGAACTTTCGAGTGTTGCCTTCGTGGGGGGGAAAGTCTTGAAAGTTCTCTTCCTTAAGGCGAAAACATGAGTCGTTCAACCTCAACCCCTACTCCCCTTTTAAAAGGGGATTTAGGGGGTTCTTTCTCTACTTACTCGCATAACCAGTGCTTACCAAAAACTCGCGCAATTTCGCAAAGAATTGAGTGCGATCGCGCCCTTGATAAACTTTGTCCAACAATTGCCAACCTTCCGCCTCCTGGCCCGCAACATACTTACTAGCCATGAAAGCGGCCAACACCCCTTTTACCTCTGCATCTTCGCTCGATCGCTTTCTAGATTCCAGCCATAGTTCAGCAGAATTCGTGTATACTTCCACGGGATACTGCTTAGTAACATCTTCCATTTTACCTTGGCGGTACTGCCAAATTTGCAGCGGCAACCGAGAATCCGCATAATTTGTAAAAGCCTCTGCAAATCGCCCGTCTAGACTCTTGAACTCCGGGATATCATTTTTGCCAAAATCGACAATTTCGTAACTCACATTGCCCCAAAAATGCTTGATGTGAGTGTATTTTTTGGCTGCTGAGTCGTAGCGGTAAATAAATGAATAATTGCAGCAGCGGACACCGCTATTGATTGAGACTAAATCTGCCAGCACTTCCGGTTCTTTGTCGCCGTCAAAATCGCGGATTCGCACCGATAACAAACGCCCTTCTGATACTTCTTCGTTGGCTTTTTTGTCTGGATTATCTACTAGGGAACGAGTGGGAATTAGCACTGGTTCTTCTAATAAAGTTTGACCGTTGCGGATAATTTTGATGCGGATATTTTTGGCATTTTCTCCTTCTTTTACGAAAGAAACTTCAGCCCGAATATTCCCAGATTCCGAGGTTTCTGTGGTTCTCGCCGGGCCGACATTCGTTGGGACTTGGGCGATGTATTGCGAGGGAACTAAGGCTGTTTGTCCGGGTTTGGCGATCGCCTGACACAAGAAAGTTGCTACTTCGGCGCGGGTAGCATTGCGCGTAGGTTCTAGCTGTTTGACGGCGGGATAATTGACCACAAGTTGTTTTTCTGCTGCGGCGGCGATCGCATTTCTTGCCAATTCTGGAATTTCCGGCGCATCTTCAAAAGTCGCATCCAAAATCTCAGCCGCTGGCCCTGTAGGCGTATATTTCAAGCCGCTGCTTAATGCTACCAAAACCTGCCAGCGGGGAATGTTAAGAGTCGGGTTAAAAATACTGCCGCTGTAACCGGATAGAAAACCCGTCTGATAAGCTTCTCGAATTGGTTTATAACCCCAGTAGTTTGTGGGAATATCTGCAAAGTCGATCGGATTGCGGACTGTTTTTGCATCTGGAAAAGCCCTACGCAGCATTGCCGCAAACTCAGCGCGGCTGACTGGGCGGTTCGGGCGAAAACTGCCGTCTTCGTAGTAGCCACTGATGATTTTTTTGTCTGCTAATTCTTCTATGCAACCTTGGGCCCAATGGTTTTTAACATCCTGAAATTTGGCCTCGGCTAATGCCGGGGCTACATTCAGGCCTGGAAATACTAAATTTCCGATGATTGTGCCCAAAGCTGCGACTAAAGCGATGACAGCTTGACGTTTGTGCGATCGAACCATAGAACAGCCTCCTCTACTTGCTTTGTTTGCGATCGAAATTTTCGTAATTTTTAGATCGTATCAGGTATGTTAGCCAGATTTAAGACCTACTTAGAATCTAAAGTCATCTCCATCAGCATTTTTGTTTTCATTGTTAATTCTTTTGGATTCCCTGCAACTTTAATAGTCATTTCAGAATTAGAATTGATAGAGACGACAGAACGAACAGGCATTAATTGATCCAGTCGCATTATCACTTCTCCCTGACCCTGAGACACAAAAGATTTTATGGCCATATTAGAGCCAGCAGGTAATTGGGGTAAAGTCATATTTTGGGGATTTGCTTGTTGTTCTACGCTAGTTTTGAGAGTAGCAACTCCATCTTGCAAGCCAATCAATTCATAGGTAGCAGTTTGATTCACATTCATGCCACTGACATTAGATGGAAAAGAGATGCGCCATTTAGCGCCTTTTCCAACTGCTTCTGCCGGCAGAGGCGAGGCAAGCTGTTGTAAAGATTTAGACATATTTTGAACCATTTGTTTGGTGTTGTTGTCCGCTTCTTCCGGCAAAGTAAAGCTACCTCCTTTACTCGCGCCCCGACTATCCATGATGAAAGAACCTTTCAATCCAACTAACTTTTTAACTGCCGATCGCATACTATCCAGGGCCGCAGTTGGCAAATTTGGAGTATCAGCAGCAATATCTGCGCTAGCGTATGAAAAATCGTAGTGAATATCTCCATTGGCATCAATTTTAGTGGCTTGTGTGTCTATAGTTAAGACCATAGTCGGAACTTTATTCACATTCGTACTTCTGTCGGCTGTAGACACTTCCATCTCCATTTTTACAACCATAGTAGTCGTTTGTTTAACACCTAAATTTGGTTTTAAACGCAACTGTTGTCGGGGTTCCACTCCCGGATTTACCAGTTCGACTTGAGGGCGTTTCGAGTCGATCGCAGGCACGGACAGGTCACTGGCTGGCTGCTGTACGACAAGTGGGGTTTTAGCACTGAGGGAAGCAGGAGAAAGCCCGATCGCCAATCCCGTACTTGCCAAACAAAGAGATGCTACAAACAGTGTTTTTTTGAGCATGATTTTAATTTGCCTTTATTGCTTGAATGTTTGCCTGTTGCCAAAGTCGATCGATTGTTACAAACTTGTAACCTTTATATAATAGCAGTGGAATTATTTTATCAGCAGAAGCCGCGACATCTTCACCACCGCAATAACCGTCGTGAAGTACAATAATTGAACCGTTTTCTGTTTGCTGCACCACGCGACTCATAACTTTCATCACCCCCGGCCGCACCCAATCTTCCGGGACAACACTCCACATTACCGGGCGATATTCCCACTGCTGCAATAATTCTAATGTTCGCGGTATAAAAATGCCATTCGGCGGCCGCACGTCGCGGATTAATTTGGGGTCTAAATCGCAAGCTTTGCTAATAGCTTTTTGCGTATCTTCTAAACTGTGTTTTAGTTCATGGGTTTTGAGTTTGGCAAACGATACGTGCTGGTAGCCGTGGAGACCTATCCAGTGTCCGCTATCGTACACTTCTTTGGCAATTTCTGGATGTCTGTCAACGCAAAATCCCAGCCAGAAAAAACTTGCTTTGATGTCGTATTTATCTAAAATTTTCAGTAGTTGA
Source organism: Microcoleus sp. N9_A1 (assembly GCF_036701795.1). Classification (NCBI taxonomy): domain Bacteria; kingdom Bacillati; phylum Cyanobacteriota; class Cyanophyceae; order Oscillatoriales; family Microcoleaceae; genus Microcoleus; species Microcoleus sp. N9_A1. Next base: position 36,055 of record NZ_JAUBRI010000009.1, on the reverse strand, counting down.
GGTGTGTGCTGCAGGTGCGGCCCGTCGTCAAATGTTAGGGCTATTTCTCGGCTGTTGATATCTCCCGTCCACAGACATCCGGGAAAAGTAGATTTGAGAATCGGGTGAACGACAGGAAACAAAGGTGCTAGTGGCATTGGTTAATGTTGCGAAAGTGCGATCGGGTAGAATTTATGTAACTGCGCCTTTCTTCTGGCGCTATTCAAGTTTAACAAAATTAAAATTGAATTTTGATCAGGCTTGGCGTTTATATATTGTTGTATTTATTTGGGTAAATCAGGTGATTAATTATGATTTACTCCAGATAAATATGGTGATTGGAGTTCGCTATTTAGTTGACTTACCAGGCTTTAAAATCCGAGGTTGTTCGATTTGGCGATCGAGCTGTGCATTTCGGGATTGGAACCAAAATAGCAATCCTACCAAAAATAAAGCTAATATGGTTCCTATTGCCCCCATTGTATATACTAATCGGCGAGTTTTTCTTGTATCCAGCTCTAAATTAGAAACCGACTGCTCTGTTTTGGTCAGACGTTCTTCTAGACCTTTACATTGATCCGCCGCACTTACTTGAATTTGATTGATTGACTTCATTTCAGACTCGACGCTGCCTAATCTAGCGTTAATTGCTGAATCATTAGCTCCTAAAATTTTCAGACGTTCTGCAAATTCTTTTTTAAGCTCTTGAATTTGTTGCTCCAGCTCGTTTAAACGGACAGAAAACCTATCGCAAAATTTCTCCCATCGGTCATCAGCAGCGCTCTCGAAGTTAGCAAAATGTTGAGCCAAGCTTTCCCGTGCTTGAGTTGTGCTTGTCTTTGTTGCATTTTCTAGTTCTAAAAAGCGCTGTTCAAAGCTTTTATGTGCTTGTAATACTCGCTCTATGGCACTCTTTGAATCAGATTGTAACGAAGCTGAAATTATTTTGGCTTTATTTATATGTTCTGTTAGTTGATGATACTCTTCTTCTAACTTCTGATACTTTTCTGCAAGCTTCTCAAAATCAAGCTGAACTTTAGCCAAATCATTCAAAACCTCAGAAGACTCTTGAAATTTACTACGATATTTGGCAACTTCTTTCTCCAGTAGCTCTAAATTATCCAAAAATTCTGCCATGATTTTACCTCACATAATAATTTAACTCATTCGCTCAAAGCCATTTTTGATAACCTCAATCGTTGGCTTGAAAGCAGCACAATCATCACTGACTTCATTGAACCTTCCAAGAAGCCACCTCACAATTAGTACACGGTAATGCGTGGAATCAGTACCGAACCTTTGAGCTGCTTCCTGAATCAAGAATTTTAATCCCTCCTCAGTATCCCAATATCCACCAACCTGAGTTAGCCATTCAAAAGCTTCTTTAGGCTGTAAAAGCACACCTTCTTCATAGAAAAGTAGAAGATTATCGGGAGATAACCCCTGTTTAATTCCTTCATTAAACCCGAATCTCAGATAATCAAAAGCCCGAGTTTCACGTTGGCGTTCCCGCGCTAGCGCACCTGCCAAAAAGAGTGCAGCTAGGTTTGTAGGGTCACGCTCTAGGCGGTTAGTAACAAGGGCAAACATTCCCGCTACTGCTCCACGCTCTATAGCGAACTGCAAAACTTCTTGTAAAGCAATTTGCTCAAATCCTTGTAATAGGGTAGAAAGCTGAGCTGGAATTTCATCGACTTGAGCATCCTGCTGAAGAACAGTAGCTTTTTCGTTATTAAATTGTAGATCGGGAATACAAACATCGCAAAAATTACATTTGTAGTTGCCAGTCTTTAAATGATCGATGGAATCAAAAATACTTCTGAGGACAACGCGACGACAGGTTCCCTCTTCGTGACTTCTAGCATAATCCAACTGATTTTGCAGCATTTGATAGCGCATCCGAGGGACTGTTTCATAAATCCTCCCTATTATAAGATATAATGCTTCAGCTAACGCCCGCTCGCGCCAGTTTTCAAGAGATTGACTGAAGAACGGAACCAAAATTTGATTGATTTGTGTTTTGGCGTAGTTTTCATTGACATCTTTCTGAACTAATAATTTTTTAAGAGTATCAGCTACCTCTGGCAGCGACCAAGAGCGGTCAAACTCTACTTGATATTCAATTTGATATAAAGAATGATACTTGATGGAAAATTCTTTAACGATTTCAAGCTGCTGTAGTCTAGAGAGTGCTAATTGTGTTTTCTTGTTTTGTTTGTCTCCCTTGACTGTAAGATTCTCTCCAGCGACCAGTTTTCTGTAAATATCCATAATACTTTTAACATCCTCTTCTAAACCAGGATAATGACCACGGATAAAACGGGCTTGATGCCCGTAATCACACAGATGATCTTTAAAGTATGGACACTTCCAAAAGTGAAAATTATGGTCGTTGGAAACACAGGGGGGCTGAAGATCGACTTCTCGATCGATGTACTCCTCTTTGCACTTTGGGTGAGGTGCATGATAGAGCATTGCTACATGAGCGTGCTGCTTATCGCGACCTGCGCGTCCGGCTTCTTGGTAGTACGCTTCAAGACTGCTGGACAGGCTGTGGTGAATGACGAAGCGTATGTTGCGCTTATCAATTCCCATGCCGTAACCTTTAGTAGCAACTAGCAATGGAAATTGATTATGTTGGAAATCATCTTGGCGCTGTTGAATGAGTTTATCCCAGTTTTTAAGTGGCTTTGTCTGGGACTCTTGAAAAACTTCTTGACACTCCAGACAGCGGCAATGCTTATTGCTAACATCTTTCATTACGGATGAACCACATTTTGGGCAGCAATCTGGAACACTACTAGCGTGAACTTCGATGATGCTATTGTCAGAAATTAACCGATTTCTGAGTTCGTAGGCAATGTGGTGTACTCCCTCACCAATGGTGCTACGTCCATGAGAGTTGGCATAAATTCCGAATATAAGTCCCGCATGGGAGTAAGGAGGACTTTCGTTCGTGGGTACTAATTCTTCTAAGGAAATGCTGAGTACCTGGGGAACAATTGTTTGAATTAGATCCGCCAGAAGAACTGGCTTATCTTGGGGTTCGCTTGCCGAATGTACAGATAAACTCAACTCAGGGCGATCGCTACTTGCTAGTTGCACTACACTATTTGAAGTTAGCCCCAACACACGCAAAATGTCTTTACGCACAGGTTCCGAGGCGGTTGCAGTCAGAGCAATAATCGGTACGGGTTGTCCGGAAGCTTTTTCTAAAGCTTGCTGCAAACGCTCAATTTGCAGATATGCCGGTCTAAAATCGTGTCCCCACTCAGACACGCAGTGAGCTTCATCAATAACTAAAGCACCCACTGGAGAGTTCTGCATCGTCGCTTTCAATTCGTCGTAGAATTCTTTGATCTGTAAGCGTTCAGGTGTAATGTATAGCAGTCGGTAGCGAAATTCTTGAAAACAAAGCCGAAGCTTTTCATTTTTTTTAGCCTGAGTCCGATCCAGAGAGCTAATAGATTCTACACAGGTAAGACCAGGGCGACTTAAGTTGTGTACTTGGTCGCGGATCAGAGCCCGTAGAGGGCTGATTACTAAGGTAGTGCGAGGAATTAACAAAGCATAGAGTTGATAGATCAAAGACTTACCAAATCCTGTTGGTAACAGCCCCAAACATGATTCATTGGATAAAGCTTTCTGTATCAGTTCTACTTGCTCTGGCTTAAGTTCTGGAACTAAAAAATAACGACGGGCAAAGTAGTCTAGTGTAGGTCGCCCAAAGGAAACTGGGCGTGCTTGCAGAGGTGGCACATTTCCCACATAATCCAGAAAAGGCAAAACAAACTTTTCTAATTTATCAAAAGTGTAATTCGTCTCATTTTCCTTGTAAGATAAAGACTCAGCTACTGACAGAAAATCCACGTCGCTTGGCAACTCTGTTGTTGCCACCAATTGCACAGTAGTTTGGCAATAATCTATATTACTTGCTGTTTCATCAAATGCAGCACCCCGATAATAACGCATTAGCTGGGTTACGCCAAACTCATCAACTGACCCTACTAAGTAGAGGTCAACTTCTGGTAACTCTACGGGTAATCCGTACAGTTCTGCTACCCGTTCTATTAAGGCTAATGAATCTAGCACTGCTAGAGCCAAGGCTGCAACTGTCGGTTGGTAATCAGCTATTTTGAGGCGAGATTTTCCGCCGTTTACAGCTTGCCATATTAATGTGAAAGCTACTTTCTGATATGTGGAATATCGCTCGGAAAGCTGGTGCAGTATTGGATGATTATACTCCTGTTTTATCAACTCACTAACCGTTTTTTTGGGGAAACCCCAACTATCTACCCACTCGTACTCACCTTCTGCGAACAGAAGAGACTCTTTGAATAATGTGACTTCAATGGTTCCTGGATTTGGCAGGTCAATAGTTTTAAGAACAGCCGTCCGTATTGGAATTGGTAAAGATCCCAATGGTTCTTGCTCTGTTCTCCCTAAAATTGTCAGCCCTGACAAGTGGTAGACAAGTTGCCATAACAATAGATTACTCATAGTTAGCACTAATCTTATGTAGTTAAGTGGGTGAGATACGATCGCTCTTAAAACAACCTCATCTGTTCATTGGGTACACCATTACCTAGATAAATTTGCTTAGACCCTTTGGGAATGCAAATCCACCCAACATCTTTGAGACGATGTTTTAGATTAGATTTTGTGACGCCAATATCTTGAGCCATTGCATCGAGGTGGAACTCCCTTGTTAAATCGCGCCCTATTCGTTTTTCTTCCAAGATATGGGTCGGCATCAGCAGACAACTAGCAAAATATTGCGCTTGCCATTCAATTGAATCAAACTGCTTGTTAGTGCTACTTTTAGAAATATGTTGCTCGGTAACTTTCCGGCACAAAAATGGCTGTTCTGCTGTTTCATCAGATAGAGATAACTCTAGCTGTTGTACAAAACCATCAGCCTCATTTTGATTCACATGAAGCATCCAGTGTCCAATTTCATGTGCCAGTGTCGATTGTTCCAGTCCTCGGTTTTGTTGGAGTTCCGGGATATCTTCATTAAATTCTATTATACGAGTTTGCGGATAAATCCTCGCGAATACTGGTCTGTTGTTGTGAGAAGGTAAGCTGTCCCAGACGACACTCAATTTTAAATAATTAGCTGCCTGGTCAGCTACAAAGGGCCATTTAGGAGAATTAGGCGTTCCCTGCATCTGCAAAAGAAGCTCATTAGCCTCACTCTCAATTGCATTTTTTGTCAAGTACCGATAGGGCTTAATTACACTCAAGTTGGCTTCTCCTGGCTTTCTGCTTGTGTTGCTTCCCGAATAAACTTTTGAGTGAGTTCAGGATTATCTCGCATTTGACGGAGCAAAACTGGCATCTGTTTTTGGTAGGTTTTGGCCAGTTCTTGAACAACTTTGGCATCTTCGGAGGTGATTCGACCAGCGAAATAGATTAGTTCCTCCGCATCCAACTCTAGGTGATGCGCTAACAACTTAATCACCTCCTCCTTTGGGGCATATTCAGCGCGATCGTTCTCTAGTTTGGAAAGATAGGTGTAATCTACCTTTACCAATGCAGCCAAATCGCGCTGACTGTATCCCTTATTCTGACGAGCTTCACGAATACGCTTACCAAAAGTCTGAGTCACGGTTTTTTCCTACTTACCTATCAATCATACTAGGGGTTGACGCTCCACGTCAACCTGCGCTACCATCTAAATAAGGTTGACGCTGTACATCAACTAAAATAAGGCACTATATATGGTGTATACAAGAAAGATTGCGGAGAACAAGGTACATCAAGTAGAGCTGTCAAGGCTAGGTACATCCCAGTGCGGCTCTCGAATCAACAGGGTTGCGGAAACGGGACAAGCTGTTCAGATGTCAGTCCATCGGTGCAGTCAGTTCATCGCCCAAAACCTAGAGCGAGTCTTTCCCGATTGGGTTCTGCCCGTGACTACTTGCCGAGTGGTTGTGGTGCTACAGCAATCCCGCTACCCTCTAACGGATACTGCACTCCACATTGAGAGGGAGAAGGATAGGTTGCGGGAAAGGTTTATCAACTTCGGCTCAGGCGTAGTACGCAATCTGCGCGATCGCGGTTTCCTAACAGATCTGATTGACCCCCGTACTGGTTATCCCCAACTCTCGCGTCCCGGAGAAATCGCCCACGACGATACCGCAGTTGTCAAAGCTTTGTTAGGTTTGCCGATCGTTCAAAATAGTTGCTCTGTTTTGGAGCATCCCAGTTGGGGCAGTGCCGTTTACCCCGGTATTTTGATGTCTTCGGCTTCTGAACAAGTTATCAAAAACGTGCTGAAAAAAGTAGCTATCCAACACAGTTGGAAAGAACCCAAAAAATTACAACTATCAGTTGAAGTTTAACAATGGCAACAAATTGGCTACCGTTTGCTAGTTATAACTTGTGGTTGCAATTTGCTCCAGCAATAGGTCAAGAACACTTGCATTGCGATATGAAGCGGGGTTTTGCCAAGGCGCGAAATAAAGAACCCCAAGTTAAAGCACTCTTGGAGCAAGACAGCATTCCTCAACAGATTGGCATTCTGGCACAAAGAGGAGTTTATGAATTTCATCAAAATACCGATTTATTGCACCAGTTAGGCGGCGTTCAGCAAATAGCAGAGATTCTGCAATTAAGCCAAAAATCCTTGGAAATTCAGGAACGAGTCATTTCTATCCTGAAAAATTACCGCGATAATCCCATTCTTGTCGGAAAAAACATTATCCAGTTAAGCCGAGGTGATGAGGGATATCCCGAACCAATTTTGATTCGAGAGGGGAATTATTTATTTAAATTTTATGCCGCCATTGACTGCATTTTTAGTCTCACAGATGACACACTGCACATCTTGGACTTTAAGACGGGTAAATCAAACTTCGATCTGCGACAGGGTTATATTTATCTGCTAGCAGCTAGCTATCTCTACCCGCAACGGCAAGCGATTGCCATTTTCTATAACTTAGAAAATGGCAAATGGTCGGAGCCAATATCTGCAACATCCGAGACACTAAAATGCTTCCAAATAGAACTAACGCTCATAGCTAAAAGGCATCAGAAAGATTTGAGCCGTTACCGCGCTCGAACTGCTGAGTTTAGCCAAATTTTTCCGCCAAATCCTGGTGTAATGTGTTCGTTCTGTTCGTTCAATTCAATTTGTAAATTTTCCCCTTGCGAGGTAGCTGCATGACTGTTGCTGTTCAAGTTCACACTCAACCTGCATCCCCAATATTTTTGAGCGAAATTTTCCCTTTGAGGATTTCTCAACTCAATTTAATTGGCTTTCGAGTAACTCCTGAAGTCGATCGCGAAATAGGCAACCGATTGAGTTGGCGTTTCAGTCAGAAGTTCCCTGATGTTGTTGCGATCTGGCAAGATAAATATTTCTGGGTTTTGGCTAAACCCGATCAACCAATGCCCAGCCAAGATGAATGGCGACTGAAACTGGCAGAAATTCTGGAGGAGTTGAAAAAAGATATTGGCGATCGCTACTACTCTATTCAATGGGTACGGGAACCGCAAGTCACAGCTTCCATCCTGGCTCAGTTAGCTGTTCGAGTCTTAAAGATCGCTCGTCCCTTCTCATCTAATAGCGTTATGTCTGAGAATCAGGTTCAGGTGAGGCGTGAGGTGGACTTTTGGGCAGAAACTATTGACTTGCAAGGAGTTCTACAGCCTGCTTTAACTTTAACGATTCACAGCCGTATCTTATTCAAGGGCGATTTAGCTCAGTTCTACGAGAATCATCCCTATCGGCAAGATCCTAAAAATATTTTGATTGGGTTAAAGGTTCGAGACATTGAACATAATAGTTTTGCTAGAATAACTGGAATTGTTGGAACGATTGAAGAACACCGAGATCAACTTCTCAAGGAAGCAACTGGCGCAATTAGCAAACAAGCACTTAAAGATGCACCAAATGAGCAACCAGTTGTTGCTGTTCAATTTGGCAAAGATGCCAAGCCTTTTCACTATGCTATGGCCGCACTGCGTCCTTGCATCACGCCAGAAACTGCTAAGCGATTCGAGGTTGACTACGGAGAATTACTCAAAGCAACTAAAGTTTCCTACAAAGACCGAAAAGACCTCTTAGTTTTGTACAAAAAAGAAGCAGGAGAGGCTCTCTATAATTATGGCTTTCAGCTAGAGCGCAGTATTAACAGCCGCGATTGTCCTAACTTATTCTGGGAACCAAAAGTCAAGGTCGAACAAACCCAACTAATGTTTGGGGAAAATTTTACTGGCATCCAAAGTCAAATTCTCACGGGTTTATCTAAAGGCGGTGTCTATCGCCGTCATGAAGATTACCTCGATCCATCAAGACCAATTCGTATTGCCGCTCTAAAACTTTGCAATTTTAAGGTCGGTTCCTTTCTAAGTGAATTTCAGAAACGGCTAAAACGGTATGGGTTTGAAAGTATTCTTCCTGAAGAGAACAAAAAGGAATTATCTGTAGATAGTTTAAGAGGGGCTGAAGCTAGAGCTAAAGTTGAAGAAGCTGTTGACGACCTAATGGTGAGGCAGCCTGATGTTGTGTTGACATTTCTACCCACAAGCGATCGCCACGCTGACGACAAAGAAGGGGGCAGTCTCTATTCTTGGGTTTACTCGCGGTTGCTCCGACGTGGAATTGCTAGCCAAGTGATTTATGAAGATACCTTGAGAAATGTCCAAGCTAATTATCTTCTCAATCAGGTAATTCCAGGAGTCTTAGCTAAATTAGGTAACTTACCTTTTATTCTCGCTGAGCCGTTAGAGATTGCGGATTATTTTATCGGTTTAGATATCTCCAGAGGTTCCAAAAAAAAGGGAGCCGGAACCATGAATGCTTGTGCGAGCGTGCGTCTATATGGCAAGCAAGGGGAGTTTATTCGCTATCGGCTCGAAGATGCTCTGATTGAAGGAGAAGAAATACCTCAACGCATTCTAGAGAGCTTTTTGCCAGCGGCTGACCTGAAAAATAAAACTGTTTTAATTTACAGAGACGGGCGTTTTTGTGGAGAAGAAGTCAAATATTTACGGGAACGAGCTAATGCAATTAGCTCCAAGTTTATTCTGGTGGAGTGTTACAAGTCTGGTATTCCTAGAATGTACAATTTAACAGAAAAATTGGTGCTGCCACCAAGAAAAGGTTTAGCGTTGCGTATATCTGATTTTGAGGCAATTTTAGTGACAACTGAAGTAAAGTCAGAAAGTATGGGTTTACCTCTGCCACTTCGTTTGAATGTTATTCCATATCCTGGACAGCAAGTGTCAATTGAAAGTGTGGTAGAAACAACCGTAAAACTTACTTTGCTGCATCATGGCTCGCTGAATGAGCCACGTTTGCCAATACCACTTTTTGGCTCTGATCGCATGGCTTATCGGCGGTTACAAGGCATTTATCCTGGGGCGCTGGATGGCGATCGCCAATTTTGGCTCTAGGAAGGCTAGAGAAATCATGCCGAAATCATTCTTGCACAACAACAGCGTTACTCAGTAGGCGATCAATGGCGAGGAATTTTGAATTTGATGGCTACCAAGTCAGCGGAAAAAATGATAAATCAATTGGAGTTTATGGGGGCTTATATCAGAGATGAATAAGTCTCTGTCAGAGTTGAGCGATCGCCAATTACAAAATTCCTTAACTCTTTTGATAGAGCCTCAAACTATCTCCGATCGCATTCACCTCTCTCTCAAGATCGATGCGATCGCCCTACAGTGTCCTCTTATACTAAATACCAGCACAACTAATCGACAAACCATCAAGGAGAAACAATGACAGAGGAATATCTAGCAGAACGCACAGTTTCAGCCGTATTTAAGGAAGAAGAACAATTAGACGGCGTAATTCGGCGGTTGCTCGATCGCGGAGTCTCCCGCGACCACATCTCAGTAATGGGAAAAAACTTTCAATCTAAAACTAAAATTGCCGGCTTTATTACTAAAAAAGATGTGATATTAGGAGGCTTGCGAAGCGGAGCGATTTTTGGTTCCTTATTCGGTTCTTTTTTGGGTTTGCTAACAGGCGTGGGCGTGCTGTTTATTCCCTTTGTCGGTGCAGTAGTATCGGCAGGCCCGCTGGGTGCTGTACTGTTGGGTGCAGCTAGCGGCGCGATCGCAGGTTCGGCCGGTGCGGGTCTAGTTTCCGCTTTAGTCGCTTTGGGAATGCCCGAAGACAAAGCAACTATCTATCAAACCCGCGTTGAAGCAGGCGAATTTCTCGTGATGGCAGAAGTCGCCGCCGATCGTTCGGGCGAATTTCAACTCTTGCTAGAAAGTGCCGGTGGTCAAGAAGTTTCAGTTAGCGAGATGACGCTGCCGCGCGCCGTCAAAGGTCGCTGCAACAGTCCGGCAGACTTATCTCCAGAAGTGCGATCGCACCTGTCGGAAGCAGCACAAAAAACCTTCATCGAATCCTACAACACCGCATTAGACGAAAGCAACGACTCGATACAAGCAGAACATACCGCTTGGAACGCTATTCATCAGGAGTACGAAGAAGATGAAACCGGCGTTTGGACTAAGCCTTTAGCGAAAGTCTAGTCTTGCAATCTCGCAGTAAACTAATAAAAAACACCATCAAGCCTCTAGAACTGCGGTTCTGGAGGCTTTGACGATTTGAGATTTGAGATTTGAGATTTTATAATTATGAAAAACTTATTTTTTAATCATTTGAGAATAGCTGAAAATCTCATGATTTTTTGAAATTAGTATTGCATTAGGTTGCGTTATCAACTACAATCTATAGGCTGACAATCTAAAATTGAGTTAAGCAAATGCAAAAATACGTTTGTACAGTTTGCGCTTACGTCTACGATCCAGCAGAAGGCGACCCCGACGGAGGCATAGCTGCCGGTACTGCCTTTGAAGATATCCCCGACGATTGGGTTTGTCCCACTTGCGGGGCGGCAAAATCCGATTTTGAACCAGAAGAATAAGCGAGAAAAAATTTGTCCGATCGAATGCTCAAAATTACAGTCATTGGTGGCGGTGCAGCGGGTTTTTTTAGTGCGATTACCTGCGCGAAAACCTACCCCCAGGCCCGCGTCACTTTACTAGAAGCTGGCCGGCAACTCCTGGCAAAAGTTCGCATCTCTGGCGGCGGGCGCTGCAATGTCACTCATGCTTGTTTTGACCCCGGTGTTTTAGTGCAGAATTACCCCAGAGGAGGGAAAGCTCTGCGCGGTGCTTTTACTCGATTTCAACCCCGCGATACTGTTGATTGGTTTGCCAGTCACGGTGTGAAGTTGAAAACAGAAGCAGACGGGCGAATGTTTCCAATCACAGATGATTCGGAGACAATTGTTAACTGTTTGATCCGCGCCGCTGAGGATGCCGGTGTAAAAATTCGCACGGGTGATGCAGTCGTTTCAGTAAAGAAGTTAATGGGGAACGGTGCAGAAGACGGCCGCGGGGACACTGCCTCTATGTTTGAAGTTGAGTTGAAATCGGGGGAGATATTTAAGTCCGATCGCATTTTGCTCGCTACAGGCAGCAATCCGTCGGGTTATAAGTGGGCAAAAGAGTTAGGTAATACTGTAGAACTGCCCGTTCCTTCTCTATTTACTTTTAATATTGCTGATAGCAGAATCAAAGATTTAGCCGGAGTTTCGGTTCCGAATGCTAAGGTGAAATTGGCGGGAGCAAAATTAGAACAAAGCGGGCCTTTGTTAATTACTCACTGGGGTGTCAGCGGGCCTGCTGTACTCAAACTTTCGGCTTGGGGTGCGAGATTTTTGCACGATCGCCATTATCGAACATCTGTGCTGATTAATTGGCTTCCCCAGTACAATGGGGAGGTTTTGCGGCAGCAACTGGTAGCGGTCAAATCGCAGTTGTCGCACCGCTTGATCGTCTCTAGCTGTCCGTTTCCGATGCCGCGCCGCCTCTGGGAGCGTTTGACAAGTTCGATCGGCATTGACGAACAAAAACGCTGGGCCGACTTATCCAACAAAACCCTCGATCGCCTCTTGCTAGAACTCATTCAAGGCGAATATCAGATTTCTGGAAAAGGCGCATTTAAGGAAGAATTCGTCACCTGCGGCGGTGTTAACCTCAAAGAAGTCGATTTTAAGACAATGGAAAGCCGCCGCTGTCCGGGACTTTTCTTTGCTGGCGAAATCTTGGATATCGACGGCGTAACTGGCGGTTTCAACTTCCAAAGTGCTTGGACTACGGCGTGGTTGGCTGGAATGGCGATCGGCAAATCAGCCGATTTTTGATCGATCGAGGTTTGGGAGTGGCGATCGGGCGATCGGCTTGCCTGTATTAAATTTTGTGTTATTTTTGAATTAAGGCGCACTCAATGTGCGTCAACTTCAGCCTGGAGACAAAATTCGCTGTTTTGCACAGTTATAGCAATCGCCACAGCGGTTAGGACATAAATAACCTCATGAATAGAGCCTCCTAACCCATAGCCTAAACGGTTTGATTTCCTGATTCTGCAACTGTCAACTGTCCACTGTCCACTGTCCACTGCTATAACATCGGGGAAGACAGATGAAAAACTTGAATCTACAAACCCTAAAGTTCGATCGCAACCTTGACAGCCATCTTGACTCACCTTTCATCGAAAAAAATGGCTTGTTGGAATTCAACCCCAAATTTATCAGTCCCGAATTTTTAACAGCCTGGACGTTTGAAACACACCTGTACGACGAACAAGTTGTGATCGACCACTTTGTCATCACATTTCCCAGCCGCACCGAACTCGAAAAATACGCCGCATCTTTTCGCCCCTTCGGCGCCAAAACAGTTGAAGGCCCCGACTTGTTCCCGATCAACTTTTGTTCGGAAAACATTAATGTTCCCTCCGACTTGTGGCTGCATTTAATGACCTTATTAATGCCAGCCGGCGGCTTAGTAGTATTGGATGCGCCCCACGCAGCCGGCGACCAAAAAAACCGCTTCCAGCAAGAAAGGGGATTGACAGCAGTTCACCACGTCGCGATTCGAGTCGAAAACGTGCAGAATGCTGCTACAATATGGCAAAATAAAAACTTTAAACCCCTGTCAGATCAACCTTTAGACTACGGATCATTAACCCAGTGGTTTCTGCAAAATCCCGCCGGACAAATCATCGAATTAATCGAACGTCGCCCCGGCAATAACGCCACTTTCGACTGCAAAAACATAACAGGTTTGCGCTTGAGTGAATACGAAACAATGACTACTGACTAATGACTAATGACTACTGACTAATTACCAATTACCAATTACCAAACAGCTTATGATAGCAGTAAAAGTTCCCAAAGTCACTTTTCAACCCCCAACATTCAACTCATTTGAAGAAGAACGCCGCCACCGCAAACAGCGTTTAGCCGCCGCACTTCGGTTATTTGGTCGCTTCGGATTTAGCGAAGGAATCGCCGGACACATCACAGTCCGCGATCCCGAACACCTCGACCATTTCTGGGTGAATTCTTTTGGAATGCACTTTAGTTTAATTCGAGTCAGCGACCTAATTTTAGTCAACCACAAAGGCGAAGTTGTTGAAGGAAATAAACCCGTAAACGAAGCAGCCTTTGCCATTCATTCCCAAGTGCACAGCGCCCGCCCCGACGTAATCGCAGCAGCCCACGCCCATTCTCCCTACGGCAAAAGTTGGTCGAGTTTGGGCCGCCTGCTTGACCCGCTGACGCAAGATGCTTGTTCTTTTTATGAAGACCAAGCTTTATTTGACGATTACACCGGAGTTGTTTTGGAAATCGAAGAAGCTAAACGCATCGCCAAAACTTTAGGTGAGAAAAAAGCCATTATTTTACAAAATCACGGGCTGTTAACAGTAGGTGAGACAGTAGATGAAGCGGCTTGGTGGTTTATTTCGATGGAACGTTCTTGTCAAGCGCAGTTAATGGCCCAAGCAGCGGGAAAACCGATTCTCATTAAGCCAGAATGTGCGCGTTTGACACAGCAACAAGTAGGCTCGCACCGCATGGGATGGTTTAGCTTTCAACCGCTTTATGACATGATTGTACACCGGGAACCTGATTTGTTAGATTAACACATAATATCCGTAGGAAAACGGCACTACCGTGTCTTTTTTGCCTGAGATAATTAGAAATTTACGCTGACACCGATTCAAGCCAAGCAATCAAATCCTCTTGACTGCTAAAATCCAACAAATTTTCACCTAAATCATCCAATTGTTCGGGAGATAGCTGCTGGATGCGAGTTTGAATTTCCGGCGAAATCTCACCAGTGCGCCGCCCTATTTGACGCAGAATTAATTCTATTTGGCCCTCAATTCTACCTTCTCGACGACCTTTAATCACAGCACCACGTTGGTCTTCAAAAAACATTTCCCGTTTTTCTAATGCTTGTAATTCCTCAAGATTTAAATTAGACCTATTAGCAATGTTAAAAGCTGTTTTAATTTCTGGTACAGACGCAAATTTCTCCGGTATTTCCTCCATATTAGGAGCATTTTTGATAAAATAAGCCCAACTTTGAATCAAACCTTCAACTTGTTCTAATTTTTTGTTGAATTTGGGCAGTTCCAGAAAAAATAACTCTATTTCTCTGTAATACTCGATATTTTCTTCGACTTCTTTAAAGACAAAATGAGTGAGAAATTTCTCTGTGTTGTCAAACAAAACAAAATCTGTAATTGTTAAAGCAATCAAAGGATTTAATTTTGAGTAGCCTTCTCTCGGTTTTAGCTGAGTCGCGTAGGTTTTGGCTGCATTGTATATGACGCGCTTAGTAAAAGCTTCTACATTAATGACCTGCATTTCGATAATTACAGTTTTGTTGCCTGTAATTTTGGCTTTGACATCCAGGTAAGTGTCTTTTAAACCGGTAATGGCTGGTGCGGCGTAGGGATCGATGATTTCTAAGTCTTGAATTGTCGGCTCTGCGTTGTAAAGCATGGCATTCAGGAAGCTAATCAAAACTTCTTTGTGCTGGGGCGAGGCAAAGATTTTTTTGAAGCCAAAATCTGTTTTGGGATTGATGAATATCATAATTGGTAACGGGTAAGGGGTAATTGATAAACGGTGTTTAATTGTGAAAAGTTCATCATAACATTCCTTCCATTTCTAAATCTTCAATTGTCTGTAAACCGCGCGGATCGCCGACTCGCAAGAGGGAAGATTTCGCATCTTCCCGCACGCCCATATCTGCATCTTCTTCTAAAGATTCAATTAAAGCGTCGATCGCCCCAGCGTACACTATATTATTCGGCAACTCCCGCGCCAGTTGCCCGATCGCCCAAGCACAGTTGCTCCGCACAGCAGATACAGAATCTCCCCGCAGCGTTTGAATCAACGGCGGAATCGCAGCAATCACCACATAATAACCAACTTTTGCCATTTGACCCAGAGAACTCGCCGCCCACAAACGCACCGCCGAAATATCAGTTCTCAGAGCATCAATTAAGGGCGCTAAGGCGCGGTGATCTGTGCAATTTCCCAGGGCCCAAACTACCCCTTTGCGAACGTAACCGTTCCAATCGCGGTTAAGTTGCTCGATCAGCGGTTCCACAGCATCGGGACTCGGATTTCGCCCCAAAGCATAGGCCGCACTCACCCGCACCAAGGGGCAACCGTCTCTCAACAAATTAATTAAATGCGAAATCGCGCGATCGTCCTGCAATTCGCAAAAAGCCCGCGCCGCCATCATCCGGCGCTGAGGTTCCGGGGATTCCAGCAAAGGCAGCATTTCCTCTGGATCTGGTAGCGGGGGTTCGGACTCATCAAAATGATCCAAAGGGCTTTCCAGTTCCGTTTCAAGATCGAGGGCGTTGGGGTAGTCGTTATTGTTCATAAAAAAACTTTACCGCACAGAGGATGCTACGGGTGCAACTCAGTCAACGGTCAATATAAATTAGCATTCCGGGCAATAAAAGCATTCCGATTCAAGACTCAAGTCCTCCTATTGTTCGCCCTGCAGGAGGAAGAGTCCTCATAATTTAGATAAATCCGAACTCTAGTTCTGACTGCCAACAAATACCTCTGGTTTTTCAAAGAGATTTGATCATCCAGACAGAATGACTCTCATAGCCTAATTTTTGATAGAGATTCATTGCAGGCTGATTGTTCAAGAAAACTTGCAAACCAATTTGCCTGTCGCCCCTTGAACGGGCCCAATTTTCTGCCTGAATAATTAAAGCTGCACCGAGTCCCTGACGGCGGTGTTCCGGTGCTATGTAGAGCAGAAAAATGTGAGCGTGGCGGGCTCCAGTGGTTTGCTCGATCGCATTTCCCAACCACAAACATCCGACAACCGATTTGAGATTGGCAGACTGCGAGGGGAGTGCGGAAAAACTTTCTCCCTCTTCCTGGCTGTTTTTCAGGCACTCAACCCACCAAAGCGGCGTCTGGTTAGAAAAATACTGCTCGACAGTTTGAGCCAAATGTCCCAATTCCCGATCGGGGTAAAGCTCTCGGTAAGTATGGTGCAGGAACTTTAGCAGTTTTGCGCGATCGAGTCCAGAACCCGATCGCAGCCCGTAGCCCGGTAATATCTCGGCTGACATCGGTTTAGCGGACACGGAGAGGGGAATAATTTAGCCCCAAGAAAATTGGATTCACTGCTGCCGCTTGCTTTTGCGGGATCGCTTCCTCAATTGGTGCCGGGGCAGCCATGTCAGCCGGCAAAAAGATGCGAGCGCTGACTGCTACCAGAGCCACGAAAAATACTAATATCGCTATAAGTGGAGCAATGTATTGACGAATGATAGCCATAACCGTAAAAACTTGATTCTTGAGTTGATATTATCAAGTCTACCATACAAATCTTGTCAGCTATAATAGCTGCCATTGGACACTTAGCTCAAGCCTGAGCGATCGCAAATACCAACTAACAGAAAATCTAATATTATGAGTGCCTCGCCTGCTGTTTATGAAGCTCTAGCTAAATCAATTGTTTTTTTGAATCAAAAGCCGAGCGCAGCCAATGAAGTTTCGAGTTTCCTAAATACTAATGGCTACTATATCGATCGCATATTCGACGACCCAGAAACAAACTTTTATGCGATCGGATTCGGTTCGACCGACTCCCGAAACCCGCCCGCCCTCGTATTTAAAGGTACAGATTTCATCGACGGCGACGCTATCTTTTCCGACTCCCGAGACATTGGTTTACCTGAATTTGAAAAAAACAAAGATAATATCAAAAACTGGCTCACAGAAATCGGTCAAAATACTGGTAAAAACCCCAGCCAATTATTGCCCGATGTCATCGGACACAGTTGGGGCGGAGCAGTCGCTCAAATTGTAGCAACCGAATACACATCTCTGACCGGCGATATCTTTACTTTCAACTCTCCGGGAGTGTCAGCGAGTACATTCACCACTTTTCGGAAAAATCTCAGCAGGGCAGGCAACAAAAATGTCAATCACTACATTGTCAGCGGAGATTTCGTCAGCTTGTTTGGCGAAGCATTCATTCCGGGAAAAGTATTTATCCAAAGTTTTACCGATCCGAGTATTAATCCCTTAACTGTTTTGGCAAAACATCGAACTGAAAATTTGTTAACTACTCCGCCCGTGGGTTTTTTGCAGAGGCAAATTTCTGTAGAACAATTAAACAGTCCCGAGTTTGCTTATAACAACGACTCAGATTTTAACGAATTTATCGCTGCGATGAATTTCGCCCTGCCCAATGTGTCAGTCGCCATCAGAACCAGAGCCGGTGCAGAGAGTTTGAGAACAGCACCAGAATTTTCTTTTGTGCAGTTAATCAGACAAATGCAATACGGTTTAGCTCCCTTACAACCGAATTATTTATCAGGGGACGATCGCAACAATACTGCTACCGGCGGCCCTGGAGAGGATACAGTTATCGGCAATCGCGGTAACGATACTCTCAGAGGCAATCGAGGTAATGACAGCATCATCGGTGGTGATGGCGACGACTTCTTGTACGGCGGCCGAGATAACGATTATTTGGAGGGTGGCGACGGAAACGATTTGGTTTCCGGCGAGTTTGGCAACGATTTTTTAATTGGTGGTGCGGGGCGCGATCGCTTTGTATTAGAATCCGGTGGCGGAGCAGATGTGATTGTCGATTTTCAAAATGGTGAAGATTTAATTACACTGTCACGGGGTCTAACTTTTCCTCAAGTTATAGTAACCCAAGGTGTTGACGGAGCTTTAATTACTATCCCGATTACTGGTGAAATTCTGGCTACCCTCAGAGGCGTAGTTGCCAGCGATATTACTCGGGTAGATTTTGTATAGCTTTAGTGCTAGAAATTTGGGTAGTTGAGGTGGCGGGAAAGCTGGGCGACTTTAGTGCAAAAATTGTTTTTTATCAAAGGGATTTTTGGCTAAACCGCCCCTACAAAGCTGGGCGGGTTTTGTAGCTAAATTGTTTTTTATTAAAAAGATTGTTGGCTAAGCCAAACCTAAAAAGCAGGGCGATATGAGAAACTAATTTTTTTAATAAGCGTCACTTAATCTACAATGAGTTAACTAACTTAAAAATCAATTCCCGATCAAACGACAGGAAATAAAAAAATATGCCATCCTCCCCCGCTGCTTACGAAACTATAGCCAAGCAACTTGCTTACCTAGATGACAAGCCCGAGTTTCAAACTTTAGTTCAAACAGGCTTGAGTGCTGCTGGGTACCAAATCGATCGCACCTTTGACGATCCCGGAACTGGATTTCACGCGATCGGCTTAATTTCCACCACCCCAGACAAACCGCCCGTTTTGGTAGTTCGCGGCACCGACTCGCCTGTAGACGATATTGCCAACGCAGACCCGCGCGGCACCGGTTTCAACCAATTTGAAGCCAACAAACAAGCATTAGGAAATTGGTTGACCCAAATCAGTCAAGATACAGCAAAAAACCCCAGCCGCTTGCCACCAGACATTCTCGGACACAGCTTAGGCGGCGCCATAACGCAACTAGCCGCCACTGAATTCACATCTGCGATCGGAGATGTTGTCACCTTCAATTCTCCTGGAGTTGCTGAGAGTACAGTCAATACATTCAAGCAGAAAGCCGGCGCCGGAAAAAATGTAACTCACTACATAGTTAGCGGCGATTTTGTGAGTTTGGGAGGAGAAGCTTTTCTACCGGGAAAAGTAGTTCTTCAAACATTTACTAACCCGATTATCAACCCGCTACTTGTCTTGGACAAGCACAGCCAAAGCGGTTTGTTAACTGCTCCTCCTCCCGGCTTAACTCAGGCCGAAATCTCTGTAGACCAGTTGAACCGCCCGGATTTCACTTTCACAGATTCAGATTATTTAGAGCTGTTAGCTGGCTTAGACTTTGCACTGCCTGCCTTGGGAACATCGCTGGAATCGCGCAGCAGTTTAGAACAATTAAGAACCGCTCCGGGAAACTCGTCTTTAGCAAATGTTGTGGCAATGCAAACTGCTCTCAATCTCTCCCAAATTAATAATTTAGTAGGCGACGATGCTAACAATACAGCATCAGGTTTTGGAGGGGACGATATTATCACTGGCAATGGGGGAAACGACACTCTCAGCGGCAACAAAGGCAACGATATTATCAGCGCTGGCACCGGCAACGACCTGGTATTAGGTGGCAAAGGGGATGACAATTTGAACGGGGCAGAAGGAGACGATACGCTCATTGGCGGAGTGGGTGCGGATCTCTTAATTGGTGGCGCTGGACGCGACGTATTGGTGTTAGGATTAGGTGCCGGTACAGATACACTTGTAGACTTTCAAAAAGGTCAAGATTTAATCGGTTTGAGCGGAGGTTTGACATTCAACCAAGTGAGAGTTACTGCAGGCGATTTTATAACAACGATCGAAATTGCCAGTAACGGCGAAGTTCTTGCCAGTATTCCAGGCATTCCAAGTAGTCCGCTAACAGCTAGTGATTTTATTGCGATTTAGTTGGCTGCTGGCAATACAGATATTCGGTAGGGATACAACAATGTTGTGTCCTTATTTTATTTTAGGAACCCCACACAGAATTTATACTCATTCCATGATTAAAAACATCAATATTCCTGCTGGGGCGGGTTCACCGCAATCTCGAAAAAGTAGTGCAGACATTGGTAAACCCGCCCCGCCCGGCTCTTATAATTATAGCGACCGGACTTGATATTAATCGAAATCGTCAAGTCCAGGCCTGGGCATGGCTGCTAATTTTTTCTCATCTTCTAGTGGCAGAAAGAAAATGGTTAGCATACCGGGAATCACAGCCAGCGCGCTCATCAAAAAATAATTTTGATAGCCGAGATTCGCCTGCAAGTAGCCGCTAAAAACGCCCGGAA
The DNA here is from genome assembly GCF_036701795.1 of Microcoleus sp. N9_A1. Classification (NCBI taxonomy): domain Bacteria; kingdom Bacillati; phylum Cyanobacteriota; class Cyanophyceae; order Oscillatoriales; family Microcoleaceae; genus Microcoleus; species Microcoleus sp. N9_A1. The sequence continues at coordinate 15,907 of NZ_JAUBRI010000009.1, read as the reverse complement.
TCAGCACTCCTGCGGCCATAAAAGCCGTTGTAATTGCATAGTGAGATGCTTCGTATTCAGGGCGGACAGTCCGCATCAAGAACACTGTATAGGCAGCTACGCCAAGTCCGTAAGTAAATTGCTCGATCGAATTTACGGCATAAGCCCATTCAATCCCCGGTTGATGTATTGCCAACAGCCAATACAGCACGTTAGTTGAATTTTGCAAAATTGCCGTCGGCCACATCCATTTTTTCAATCCTTGTTTAGCAATCAAATAGCCGCCCAACAACCCTCCAATTAACAGAAACATTACCCCTAAAGTACCGGATAATAAACCCATTTCCGAGGTAGAAACTGCTAATCCTCCTTTCTCCACTTTATCCATTAAAAATGGCGGAGCCATTTTAAACGTCAAGGCATCGCCTAACCTAAAAATCACGACATAAGTAACAATCCAACCAATTTTATCTTGCTGAAAATAACTTTTAAATGCTTCGATAAAGCTTGTTGTTTGTTGGGGTGCGTCGGCTTCCATAGCATAATTTCTAGGATAGGGAAGATACCACCGCTGAAAGAGATATATCAGCACAAACATAATGGCACAAATGCCAAAGGCTGTCGCCCATCCGTAGTTAAGCGCAGACACGCTAAAATCCGAACCGAAAAGTGACAGCGGAATGTCTTGATATATTTTGGTATCGCCTGTATTTCCGGTGACTAAATGCTGTTCGGCCAGTTTCCCGGCGAAGAAAACCAATATACCGCTACCAGCAATGACAGCACCTCTATAAGCCGTGTTGCGAACCCCGACAAACAAGGCTTGCTGGTCTTTATTGAGAGTGTTTAAATAAAATCCGTCAATGGCGATGTCGTGAGTAGCTGACACAAAGGCGATCGCCGTAAAGATAACAAGCGATATAATAATCGGTGCCGGCGTTAATACGCCAAAAGCTAGGAAAGCAAACAGAAAAGCACAAATGATTTCGGTTGTTAAAATCCATTTGCGTTTGGTGGAATACAAATCAACCACTGGCCCCCACAAACCTTTTAAAACCCAAGGAAAAGACAAAAGACTTGTCAAGCCGATGAGTTCGTTGCTGGTTCCCATACCTTTCAAAAAAATCACCGACATTAAATTAACGACGGTGTAAGGGAGACCTTGAGCGAAGTATAATACTGATACCCACAATCCAGCGTTATGCTTTTTTTCCATTGCAGAGATATTTTACCTAGTTACTTATTTGATTTACGGAGTGCGATCGACAATTCCGGTCTATTCAACCCCTGGCATCACAGTATATGTCATTCCGATGCCAGCGGCAGCCATATAAATGGTGTATTTTAGCATCATTCTGAGTCACAAATATTTTCATTTTTGGAATAAGCCTGCAAAATTTTTTCTCCCTTAAAATGAACGAGGTAAGCGCGAACATTCTTGTCCCAGTCAGAAGTGTCATAAGTTCGCAGTAGTTCCAAAGCACTTTCTTCTATCTGATATGCAGTTTTTGGACTATTCGCCGGACGTTCGGGACTGTCAGGATTAACAACAATTAAACCTGCATCTAGAAACTGATGCACAGTCTGGCGGCGCACAGTTTTCCGCGTATTTGGTGCATATTTTTTACTGTACTCCCGATCCATAAATTCCATAATTGGTGTGATTCCCCGAAGTGGAGATTTTGCCGATTCCCAAGCATCCTTTGGCTTGAGGTCAAGCAAAGCCAGAAGAGTTAAGGCGGAACGTTCGTTAAGCTGACTTTTTGGAAAACCCAGCGCTGCAAGTATTTCTAGAGATTCATCAATACGGTTCTTGATTGTTATCGGACTATTTTCTAACGGACTTGTCGCCTTCAGCAGTTGTGTCTCGACAAGTCGATCGATCTCCCGCTGTGTAGGAAATATTTCTCTTATTTGAGCGCCCAGTAAAAGTAATGGCTCTAAATTAGGATACTTCAAATTGCGTAAATCCGTAGCATTAACTTGAGTGTGTCCGTTGAACAGTCGGAAAAACGCATCTACCAAGCTCGAATTTAGATAAACTGCCAATCCCCGCGCCAGGGTGAGGTCTAATCCGCGTCCCTGTTGGTGAAAGTAATTCAAATGGTTCTCAAAACCAACGCTAGAACTATTAATTTTATTGGCATCCCAGACAACTGCAACAATTCGCTTTTTCTCTTCCTTTGAGGAGAAGCGCTTGCTCAAAACATAATGTTCGTTAGGTACGAGGAGTGCAGCAGTTTTTTCCGTGACAGCTAAAGCTTGAGGCTTTCTCGTGGCTGTGGGATATTCAACACCGCCAGCCCAGAAGTGGGCGGGATAAATCAGCGGAACTGTACCGTTTTCCGGTTTTAGCCGCAAGTCAGAGCGAACACGAAAATCTACAACTTTTCCGGTGGAAACTGTTAAGCCTAATTCCTCTAGTGTGCAAGTAAATTGAGCCATTTGATCGACTACTTTCTGGCTGACAGAATCCGGTAAAATCCGAATAAATTGCTCGGAATCTTGGGGATTAATTAGGGCGGTATAGGGCAGTTGGTGAGACAAAACCAGGTCGTCGCCCACGCTGCTGCTTGAGGTTATTAGTACAGTATCTGGCTGTTCTATTTGTTTGGTGGCGCGCACAATAATAGTTTCTTGCAGCACGGCATCATCGCGAAATGGCAACTGTCGGGATTCAAAGATGTGTACTTGGCGTAAAGCCATCATTTGAAGGAATACTTTGCGGAAATCTCGAAAGTATAAACCGTTGCAAAAGCTGCGGGGAGTAATCGATACTAATTCACCGTTTAGTTTGAGCAGGTGAGCAGCAGCAACTGTGAAGCCAGCGTAGAGATTGCTGGTTTCTAGTCCTATAGAACGCAGCAAGGTTCGGGCTTGGGATTTAGCGTCTATCTTGGCATAGGGAGGATTGATAATTGCATGGGTAAATTCCCGTTTTACTGGTTGTGTAAATAGATTGGGCCGCAACATATCGGCGCTGTCTTGAATAAAATCAATTTCGCGCACCTCACAGGTAAAAGATATCCCAAAATGCTGACATTCTATACTGCACAATTCTAAAGTTTCCTTGAGATATTCAATCAAAATAAGGTCAATTTCATAAGCTGTAACGTGCAGGCTACGCGGTCTATTTGGGCGCTGACAAAGTTCGCAAACAAATGCTGCTAACAGGGAACCAATACCAGCCCCGGCATCTAAAAGCGATATATCGGGACAGTTAAATTCAAACATTCCCGCCATCAAAGTTGCGACGGAGGAAGGTGTTAAAAATTGTCCCTTTTCTCCTCTCTGGCTTTGCTGCAACTTTCGGGTTGCTTCTTGGCGCCAGCCATCTACTCGATCGAGTAAATTGCTGTCATGCGGCAGGGCTAGGGTTTGAAAGTGAAGTGCTATCATTTTTTGAGAAAAGTGCGTTAGCGAAGCCCTCGAAGAGGATCGCCAGTTCAGTGTATTTTCGCCAAAATAGGAATCTCTACGCTATCATAGTAGCAGTTTACTCTCTTCCCATAACAGCAAAGGGCAGCCATGAGTCAAGAAAATTTTACATTTCTACTAGACAGCGATAAAAAAGAAGCGCTGAGGGCGATCGCTACTGTCACCGATCGCGATTTAACTTATGTTTTGAACCAAGCGATCGCTTCTTACCTAGAAAATTATCAATGGCTGGTTGATGAGATTAACAAAGGCGTTGCCGAGGCCGAAGCTGGAGACTTTGCCAGCGATGATGAAGTCCAAGCAGTTTTTGCCAAATTGACTAATGAAAATTAAGTGGCTGCGACAAGCTTTGCGAAATCTAGAACAGGCTCACGCATATATTGTCAAAGACGATCCAGAGGCAGCAAGGCAATTAATTTTAAGGATTCAGAGTGCTGTAGGTCAACTCGCCGAATTTCCTTTTATGGGTAGAGTTGGTCGCGTAGAAGCTACTAGAGAATTGGTCATTTCCAATACCTCTTATCTCATCATCTATCGAGTAAAAGAAGAAAACGTAGAAATTATCCGTATCCTTCACAGTTCAAGAAAGTATCCAGAAAATTAGGTGATGTTGCCGATCGCCAGTTCAGTGTATTTTCGCCTAAATTTTCACCGATGTGCAAAAAAGTCAAGCGCCTTCGACAATATATAACTTATACAAAAGTATGTTGACTGTTCATATAGCTAGATCGGGAGGTAGCTAACGATGACACAAACTCAAACCAAGCGTTATGATTTTACTTAAGTATCTAGGCCTAAATCATGACAACTATCAACTGGAATGAAGTTTTAGATAGTATTTCAGAAAATGCAGCAGAGCCAGAAGTCGAAGATCGATTTGTCAAACCCCTTCTAAATGCACTTGGATTCAGCCCTGATGAGTGGGTACAACAGTTTAAAACAGGAAAGGGCCCTGCTGATTTTGCTGCTCGCAAGAATCACGATACTGATAAATTTTCAGTTTCTAAGATTAACCCAAACTTAGTCATTGAAGTTAAAGGTAGAGTATCAGGAAAGGCAATCATTAACTTAGCAGAAGGTACTCCCATGTACAAAAAAACTAAAGAACAGATAACAGGTTATCTTCTTGCTCCTAAGTGCCACACATCTCAATGGGGTATCATCACCAACTCAACAGATATCCAGCTATTCCGCAGACATGGTAAAATCGTACTACCTGCTACTAACTGCATGAGGATAACCCAAAATAACATCATTGACATTATTACTAGAATTAAGAAATTGCTGGACAACCAACCCAAAGCTTTAACAATTTGCATCTATAATGATAAGGGAGGCGTGGGAAAAACTACAACGACAATCAACTTGGCTGCGATTCTTCGACAACAGCAGAAAACAGTGCTTGTTGTTGACTTCGATCCCCAACAAGGAGATTTAACAGATTCATTAGGCTTACAGGAGGGAAAAGTCAAATTATCTGATTGCCTGGTTGATGAATCATTGAATGTTAAAGAAACTATTCAACCCTTTAATCTAAAGAATAAAGCAGGTCAATTAGTTAAGATATTTGATGTAATCCCATCTGATTCAGGGTTATCTAAGTTCATGGGTTATGAGTATGAAGCAAAAATTGAGAAAGGTTCAGCAATGCTGCGAGATTTGCTTGATATTTTTGTTCGTAATTATGATTACATCTTAATTGATGCGCCTACGAACTGGACTTTTTTTAGTAAAAGTTCTGTGAGAGCTTCTGATGTAATTCTTATGCCAACAGAACATAATAACTTTTCATCTTTAAAAAATGCTGCTAAAGTTATTACAGAATTCTTACCGGAAGTTAAGAAGCTAAGGCAGGATGGTGGCCCTATTGCCTTGCCGATTTTTTTCAATAGACATAAAGAAACAGAGGCTTCAAAGAAAAGAGCAAATGCAGAAATTAAAGCAATTCTTACAGTTAAGAAAGGGGAGAATCATATTATCGACCATAACTTGTTACCCTATTATTGGCCTAAATCTACAAAATCGGAGATTGACACAACTATATTCACTATTCCAGAATATGAAGTTGTTTCAAGTGCAGCTTTTTCTCGAAGACCAGCGGTTTTTCAACACAAAAAAGCCGCTGAATATTATTTAAAATTAGCGAAGGAGTATTTTTTGTATGAGTAATTCAGAGAATATCGGTAAGTTAATGCACTTGGAGTTGGCTAAAATTGAATCAGCAGAACCATGCTCAGAGTCAGAGTTTATCATTGCCGGAGCAGCAGAAACCGTCCTACAAGCAGGTAATCGCAACTGGATTCCGATTATCGTCAAAGAAACAGGCGATTCTAAGTATCAAGTTGTGAGCAATAACTTTGTCTATGCTGTAGCTCAACAAGCTAAATTAAAGCTAGTATGGTGCATTGTTATTGATCCAAAACCATCAAATATTGAACAAGCAAAGATTTTAGCACGAGAAGCAATTCCCACAGTCAATCTGAGTACAGCATCAGAAGATACTATTATAGCTGTACTTAAATACTTAGTTAAAGAACATAATTGGAAGACAGTAAAACCGGTTGAAGCTGCCAAAAAAATTGTAGACTCTAACCGTAAGCAATGGTCAGATTTTACCCCTCTGACTAAGCTACAATGTGGATTGACTAAGGCGAGATTAGATTGTATTACTAAAGTATTTTCTATATCACCGCCACCGCCGTCGCCTCCTCCTCCTCAAGCAGTCAGCGTGAAACGTGCATCAAGAGATGAGATTTTCGATCGTCTCAATTACTTATCAACCAATAAAATAGGAGGCTTTGAAAATATTGATGCCGAAAAAACAGCCGATGCTATCTTCACCGCGAATAAAGGCAAGTGGAAAAGCCTAACTCCAATTGCCAAACTTGAACCCGGCCTTGATACAGCCAAAATGAAAATCATTAAAACCCTATTTAGCCTCTAAAACTATGTTAAGTGGTGTAGCGGATTCAATTTACTGGCTCAACCGCTATATTGAAAGATCGGAAAATATCGCCAATTTTGCCGAGGTCAATTTTAATCTCATCCTCGACTCTCCCAGCGGTATTACTCAACTATTTACCGATCGACCCAATTAATGTACGATTGTGCGAAAATGTCAAGCGGACGCTCAAACCAAAAGTCCGTAAAGGACTGTTAAACGCTCTCTCACACATTTCTGATGCGAAATACCAAAACATTCTTTTTGTCAAGCTTGTTCCTGATTGGCTTAACAATTAGTTTTCTGCTGACTCCTGGTTGGTTCTCCAACTTCCCATCCCGCGCTAACGCAACTATGCCCCCGCCAACCCAAACCGCCGAATTTCGCGCCTTCTGGGTGGACGCCTTCAACCCCGGCTTCAAAACCCCTCAAGAAGTCACAAAATTGATCGCAGACGCGCAGCGGGCAAATGCCAACGCGATCGTCGCCCAAGTCCGCCGCCGTGGCGATGCTTTTTACACGAGTGCGATCGAACCCCGCACCCTCGATCCCAACGTTCCCCCCGGTTTCGATCCCCTGCAAGATTTGATTGACAAAGCCCACGCCGCAGGCATTGAAGTACACGCTTGGATGGTGACGCTGCCGGTGGTTTCGGGCACCAAACTTCCCGCCGGTCACGTTTGGCAACAACACGGGCCTTCTGCCCCCGGCAGCGACAATTGGGCGATGCTGACTTACGGTGGGGAAGCCCAAGGCTATCTCGATCCCGGCCATCCAGACGCCCTAGATTATACTGTTTCCGTCTATTTGGACTTGCTGAAGCGCTACGATGTGGACGGGGTACAGTTGGATTATGTGCGCTACGGCGGGCCGACTTGGGGCTACAATCCGACTGCGATCGCCCGTTTCAATCAGCAAACAGGTCGATCGGGCAAACCCGCACCCACCGATCCCGCGTGGATGCAGTGGCGGCGAGATCAGGTGACAAATTTAGTGCGGAAGCTTTATGTAGAAAGCCTTGCGATTAAACCGCGTGTTAAAATTACCGCCGCCACGATCGCCTGGGGCGACGGCCCAAAAAACGATGCAGGGTGGTATCAAACGCAGCCTTACAAAGAAGTATTGCAGGATTGGCGCGCTTGGCTGGAAGAAGGGATCGTAGACATGGCGATGCCGATGACTTACCAGCGCGAGTACAAACGATCGCAAAAACTCGCTTATGACCACTGGATCGAGTACGCCAAAGACCACCAGTACAACCGCCAAATTGCGATCGGCCCCGGCAATTACCTCAACTACATCGAAGATACCCTAGCGCAGGTTCGCCGCGCCGAAGATCCCTCTGCAAAAGGAAATCACGTAGCCGGTACGGTGCTCTATTCCTACGCTAGCAGCAACGTGTACACGAATGTGGAACTGCGATCGGGCGGTAGCGGTGATTTGCCCCGCCAGCCTTGGAAATACGTTCCCCAAAGCAACGATTTGTTTTACACCGCGCTTTCGCAGCCGAGTCAATACGTTGATGCTGCGACGGGCAAAACCTATGAAACACAGCCTGTGTGGGCGACAGCAGCAGCGGTTCCCGATATGCCTTGGAAGTCGCGGCCGACTACAGGTGCGATCGCCGGAAATTTGCAGCGCTGCGATTCCCTACGGGATAGCTTCGCCGCGCGTACTTGCGACGGTGCCAGCTTGACATTGCAGTCGATCGATGCTGCGGGCAAAGTGCGCCAACTGCGCGCGGATGGTAAAGGATGGTTTGGGGCGATCGAGCTTTCTCCAGGAACTTATCAGTTGAAAGTTGACGGTAGTCAAATTCAACAAACAGTTAATGTTGTCGCCGGTGAAGTAACAAAAATCAATCTCGGAGCATCTTAACTGGTCTACTCGTTACCAGGCTCTGCCTGGTAACGCAGATCCGGAGGCTGTGCCTCCAATTTCGATAAAAGCTTCCGAGGCAGAGCCTCTAGATATCGGTTCCCAGGCTCTGCCTGGGAACCAGTTAAATCCGTTAATATCATAAGCTAAAATAAAATCATCCCACATCTAATTATAAATTTATCAATCGAGATATGCTAACAACAGAACCTGCTTTCACGCTCCGTAAATGGACAGTTAAAGAGTATCACAAACTGGGAGAGATGGGATTTTTTCACCCAGAGGAACGAGTCGAATTACTTTTAGGAAATATCATCAAAATGAGTGCAAAAGGAACTGCTCACACCTCCGCGTTAGGGCGTACAGATAGATTGCTGCAAAGCCTTTTTGCAAATCTGGCGTGGGTACGAATGCAAGATCCGATCGCACTCGATGACAATTCTGAACCCGAACCGGATATCGCCGTAGTCAGAATCGATCCGTTTGACTATGCGACTCACCATCCGACTCCCTCAGAGGTATATTTAATTATCGAAGTGGCCGACAGCAGCTTAACTTTCGATCGCGAAATTAAAGCCAAAGCTTACGGGCGATCGGGAATTGCCGATTATTGGGTGCTAAATGTGAATGAGCGACAACTCCATGTTTTTCGAGAACCCGCTGAAAATGGGTATCAAAGCGAAGTAATTATTGGGGAAACTGCGAGCATTTCACCGCTGGAATTTCCCGCGTTCAATATCGCAATTCAGGCAATGTTGCCTCCTCTGGTATCAGTATCAAATTGAAAAAACGATGCCACCGGAGTTGATATAAAAACTCATGCTAATTGCCGACAATCGGCAGAGTGATATGTACCGTTGTTTCCTTTTGATAGATACTGGTAATTGAGAACTCTCCTCCTGCGAGTTCGACAATTTTCTTGACAATTTTTAAGCCGATACCGAGGCCCTGTTGCTCATAAGTCTTGCGATCAAACTGCATGAAAGCACCGATTTTAGCAATTTGCTCTTCAGTCAAGCCTCGCCCTGAGTCATGTACAGATATATTCAGCATCTTCCCTACAACTTGACTACTAACTTTAATGGTTGTCTCTGGTGAGGAGAATTTCAGCGCATTATCAACTAATTGATAGACAATCGTTGATAGATATCGCTCTGATAGAGCGATCTCCGCTTCCTCAAATGCCAACACGAGATCGTTCTTACGGTTGACGCTCTCAGCCTGGGATTTCAACGCGGCTTCAATGGCGGAAGCTGAAAATTGAGTCCGGGCAGATTGGATCTTGTGCTGGCGACTTGCGGATAGTTCTAATTCTAAATAAATCAGGAATTTTTTCGTTAATTTTTCTAGGCGACGGGCTGATTCATCGGCCCAGCCTAACATCTCACGGATTTCGGCGATATCCATGTCTTCGAGATCGTCCTTGAGCAACCCGATCGTGCCTAAGATGCCATTGAGGGGCGTATTCAGTTCGTGGGACAGACTAGAAGCTAAGTTGCCACGCAGTTCATTGAGGGTGCTTTCCAAGACATTAATGGTATTTTCTTGGATGTAGTATAAGTTCTGGATATTATCATACTGTTGCTTGATTCTGAGCATTGAATGTACGCGGGCACGCAGTTCAATTCCATTCAGAGGTTTACTAATAAAGTCGTCGGCGCCGGCGGTTAGACACTGGGCAAGATCGGATTTTGAGCTTAATGCCGTTACCATAATGATTGGAACAGCTTTCCATTTTGACATCGCTTTGATTTGCCGACAAACTTCGATCCCGTCTATTCCTGGCATCATCACATCGAGTAAAATTATATCGGGCTTAAATAAATCTAGAGATCCGATCGCCTCTTGACCATTAGCAGCGTAATACAATTCATACTCCTGCTCTGATAACAACGTTTCAAGTACATCAAAGTTATCCGGCTCATCATCAACAATTAAGATAGAGAATTGAGACATGGTTGTAACCCGTGCAAGAATGTATAAAGTTTTAGGGGTTTAGGTGATAGTTTTTAGCTGTGCTGCCCAAGTGATTTCAAAAATGCTTCCTTGCGGTTGGTTGGTTCTGACAGAAATTTCGCCATGTGCCTCAACGAGCATTTTGCAAAAGGCTAAACCCAACCTATTTGAGATAAATCCTTTCAATTTCAGCCCCCGCGAGGGGTTTAGAAAATAAATAACCCTGTCCAAATTCACAGCCCAGTTGTTGGAGGCACTGAAGTTGCTGAGTCGTTTCAATGCCTTCGGCAATGACGGCAAGTTCGAGTTGATTACTCAGAGTAATAATGGTGTTAACAACTTGATAGTTGCGATTTCCTGCTTGGATCAGATTGACAAAAGAGCGATCGATTTTGAGGTTATCCACAGGAAAACAGTGCAAATAACCCAGGGAAGAATACCCCGTGCCAAAGTCATCAATGCTGATCTGAATTTGCCGCGATCGCAATTGTTCAGTCAGCGCGATCGCCTTCTGAGCATTGTCCACGATCGCGCTTTCGGTAATTTCCAGTTTCAGGAGAGCGGGATTGACAGCGGTTTCTGCCAAAACCCGATCGATATCAGCCAAGAGGGTGGGGCAAGTAAATTGCCGCACCGAAAGGTTTACGCTCATGGTTAACTGCGTCCAGCCCCGTTGCTGCCATGCACGCAGTTGCTGACACGCCTGCTTCAACACCAGCATCCCGACTGGCACAATCAGCCCTGTTTCCTCCATGCAGGGGATAAATTCTCCTGGTAAAACCATGTCTCGATCGGGATGTTGCCAGCGTACCAGTGCTTCAAATCCAACGACGTTTTGGGTTTGAAGATTCACAATCGGCTGGTAGTAGGTGACAAACTCTTGATGTTTCAGCGCTCGCTGCAAATCATTTTCCAGCGTCAGGCGGTTCAGCATTGCCAAAGACATCTGGCGATCGAAGATTTGATAGCAGCCTTTACCTCGAAGTTTAGCTTTGTACATTGCCGTATCAGCATCTTGCAAGGGTTCTTCCGGTTGTTGATAAACACTACTGCCTAGAGCAATGCCGATACAAGCAGTCATAAAGAGTTCGCAATCGGCAACCACAAACGATGTGTCAAAGCCCCGTAGAATAGCTTGGATAAATGGTTCAAGGGCGATCGCACCATCAATTTGGTGCAGCAAAAAGCAAAACTCATCCTCACCCATACGCGCTAACACGTCGCCGGGGCGCAGATGATGCTGTAACCGTTCTGTGATGGCGATCAGCAATTGATTGCCAATAGCGTAGCCAAAGGAACCATTCACCAGTTTGAACCGATCGCAGTCTAGATAAACCACCGCAAAGGAGGATTCCCCAGCTTGTAAAACCTCAGCCAACTTCTGAAGTAAGAAAGTCCGACTGGGTAGCGTTGTAAGCGCATCCTGAAAAATCATGGTTTGCAACTGGGCGGTTCGCTGTTGCACCGTTGCTTCTAATCGGGCATTGAAGGTTACTAATTGCTGATATTGTCGATGGATGCGTAACATCGATCGCACCCTTGCTGTTAATTCCAAGCGATTCACGGGCTTGCTGATAAAGTCATCCGCCCCAGCCGTCAAACATCTTGCGAGCTCCGTTTTGGTTGTCAGGGCAGTCACCATAACGATCGGCACAGCTTCCCATTTGGGCATAGCTTTAATGCGTTGACAAACTTCAATGCCATCCATCCCTGGCATCATCACATCCAGCAAAATCACATCTGGCTCAAAGAGGTTTAAGGAATCGATCGCTTCTTGTCCGCTGGCAGCGTAATGCAATTGATAGTCTCGATCGTTCAACAGAGTTTCAATCACATCAAAATTATCAGGTTCGTCGTCAATGACCAAAACAGATAATACATTCATGAATTATCTTCCCTGAGAAGTTAAAAGGTGTTGAATGGTGGCAGCTAACTGCTTCAGTTTAACGGGTTTACTAAGGTAATCATTAGCTCCGGCGGTAAGGCAACGATCGCGATCACCTGTCATGGCTAAGGCAGTTAGGGCAACGATCGGCACATCGACTAAGTTAGGATCGAGGCGAATCTGCTGCATAGCTTCTAGACCATCCATACCAGGCATTTGAATGTCCATCAGAATTAAATTGGGGTTTTCCGACTTGGCCAGGGCGATCGCCTCCTCTCCATTCTTAGCCAAAAGAATGCGATAGCCTTTAGCTCTCAGGTAGCTCGAAACCGTACTGATATTGGCTTCGTTGTCTTCGGCCAGCAAGATTAAGGGAGAACCTTCCTGTTCGGGCTGGCTGGGTTCGATGCGGGGATCGGTCTGGGATTCTAGGTCACGAGAGGAGGGCGCACCAGTAGGGGCAGTGCCCCCGTGCCTGCCCTCGAATTCAATCGCGAAGCAACTTCCTACACCCACCTCGCTAGTGAGCAACACCTGCCCGCCGTGGAGTTCGACAATGCGTTTCACCAGGGCAAGCCCCAAGCCTGTCCCCTGATATTGGCGGTTCAGGGCGCTATCGATTTGGATAAAGGGCTGAAACAGTTTGTTGATATCTTCTGGGGCAATACCGATGCCCGTATCAATCACAGCAATTCGCAGTATCTCTTTGACCAAAAAATGAGGTGGGGAATCGGCAGAATCAGGGTCGGCCGGGCGCTGTTGACGGCTGACTTCTAGAGTAATGCGTCCTCCGTCTGGAGTGAATTTGACAGCGTTGTTGAGCAGGTTGATCAAGACTTGGCGGATGCGCCGTTCATCAATCAATAAGTCGGGCAGATTGAGTTGCAGTTTAGTCTCTAGCTGGAGGCGTTTTTGCAGGGCTTGTTGTGAGATAAATGCTAGACTGGATTGACAGAGATGATTGACAGAAACTGGGGTGCAATCCAGCTCCATTTGACCCGATTCAATTTTGGCGACATCCAAAATGTCGTTGATTAATTCTAGCAAATGAGAGCCACTGCGCTCGATGGTTTGTAAAGCTTTAATTTGTCGTTCGTTGACGATGCCAAAGACTCGATCTTGTAGCCCCTCGCTCATGCCCAGAATGGCATTGAGAGGAGTGCGGAGTTCGTGACTCATATTGGCGAGGAATTCGTCTTTGAGCCTTGTAGCGCGGATTAATTCTTCGTTGGAAATGCCGAGTTGGGCGTTCGTTTCGGTCAGTTGGGCTTCTGCCCGTTGACGTTCGGCTAATTCTGTCTGTAATTGCTCAAAAAGATTAGACTGCTGAATCGCGATCGCTAATTGGTTAGCCGTTTGTTTAAATAAATTAATTTCCCAATCATCCCACTGGCGCGGACGCTCGCACTGATGGGCGATCAGTAATCCCCACAGAGTTTGATTCACAATAATTGGAACTACAACTTTAGCTCTGACCTGGATGGATTCGAGGAATTCAATCAAGCAAGGTAAGACTGGCTGGTTTTCATCTTCGCGATCGCTGAGGGCATACACTCTTCCTTGGAGATAGCGATCGTAGTTCTCTTCTGGGAAAACTTCTTCAGGAAAGACGATATCCAGAATACGCGGCCATTTGGGCAAAACAGATTCCGCAATAGCAGCCCCCGTTCCTCCCGGAAACACGCGATAGACTAGCATTCGATCGGATTGCAAAACCTGATGGATTTCCTCAACAGTGACATTGAGAATCTCGTTCAGGTTCAGAGATGACCGCATCCTTTGAGTAATCGATCCCAGCAAGCGTTCCTGTTTTGCCTGTTGTTCCAATCTCAGTTCGGCTTGTTTGCGATCGGTGATATCCGATAAAACTCCCTGGATATTAATCACTACTCCTTGAGCATTTGTAATAGCTGTGATGCTGGTTCTCACCCAAATATAATTACCATTGTGGTGGTGATGTCGGAACTCAGAATTACTTGAGTTTTTAGAAAAATTGATATTCTGCTCATAATCACTATGCACGAATAGGAGATCGTCTGGATGCACCAGCTCTATAAACGGCTTACCAATCCATTCACTCTCTTCCCAGCCAAAAACATTCTTGAATTGCGGTGAGAGATAAGTGATAATGCCATCTCGATCGGATGACCAAATCACATCTTTACCTCCTTCTACTAGCCGCCGGAATTTACCTTCACTCTCTGCTAATTGAGCCTGAATCTGTTTGCGATCGGTAATGTCTTGGATCAAGGTCAGTATATAAATCAGTCCGTCGTTGCTCGATAGGATTGAGGCAGTAATGGCGATTGTGCGTTTCTGCCCATCTTTACGCTGGATTTCCCTTTCCTGAGCAATAAAGCTTTCCCCTTCTTGTATCTGTCTGAGGTTGGAGATCGCCTGTTCTTGAGCCTCTACATCCGGGTACACACTTTGATACCAACCCAAGTGGTTGATTTCTTCTAAGGTGTAGCCCGTAATCGCTTGCATTTGCTGATTCCAGACCGTGAAGCGGACAAAGGGAAACTCCTCAACTTCATGGCAAACACACAGCCCTTCTGCCATGTTTTCTACAATTTGTTGACGGAAAGTATTTTCCTGCTGAAGCGTTGCTTGAGCCAACTTGCGGGCGGTAATGTCGAAGCGAATGGCTAGATACTGAAAAGGCCGCCCGCCTTCGTCCAGAAAGGGGACGATGGTGCTGGCAACCCAGTACAGGCTACCGTTCTTCGTCCGATTGCAAACTTCACCGCGCCAAATTTGACCGTTGGTAATGGTGCGCCACAGGTTTTGGAAAAAGTCGGGGGGATGATAGCCAGAGTTGACAATGCGATGGGTTTGGCCGAGTAGTTCATCCCGGGAGTAGCCAGAGATTGTACAGAAGCGATCGTTGACGTAGGATATCGCCCCTTGAGCATCGGTGATGGCGACAATGGCAGACCGATCGAGGGCGAGTTTGAAAGCGGAGAGTTCTTGAATTAACTGCTGCCGTTCGAGTTCAGCTTGTTTGCGATCGCTAATATCAAAGTTTACTCCCGTCATACCTTGGGGATTGCCCTGTGCATCTCGCACCACAACCCCATAGGCTTTAATAAAGTGGATGCTGCCATCGGGATGTACCACCCGAAACTCGGTATCGTATTCTGCCTGTCCTAAAACAGCTTGCTGGAGCAATGTTTCGGTGGAGGTGCGGTCATCGGGATGTAGTCCGCTTACCCAAATGTCGTAGACCACACGGGAATCAGATTGTTTTGTGACACCATAAAGTTCGTACATCCGCTCATCCCAAAGGATGATGTTGTGTACAATGTCCCATTCCCAACAGCCGATCGCCCCAGATTTGAGGGACAAGGCGAGACGATCTGATAGTTTCTGTAGTTCTGCTGCGGTTCGTTTGCGATCGCTAATATCTTTGGCGATGCCTAAAAAGCCCATAATTTGCTGATTGGCATCCTTGAGGGCGGTGATGGATATGGACACAGGAAAGCGATCGCCATCTTTGCGGATATAGCTCCACTCTTCTTCGCTGACAATGCCTTGGTGTGCTTTGGCAACAAAAACCTCAAAGCCCGGAGGCACATCTTGCCCCAGTTCCGCTGAGAGGGATGCGGCCCGATCGATTACCTCGTTTACATCGTGGATGAGTATGGGTGTGACTTTGCCAACTATTTCTGCGGCACTGTAACCCAGCATCCGTTCGGCCCCGGCATTAAAGGTCTGGATGATGCCAGTTGGGTCAGTGGAATTGACACTCTCAGGGCTGAAGCCGCTGAGATTCTGCGGACAAAGCAGCTTTAGGTAATACCCAAAGTTTTACTCTCGCTACGGTGGTC